>DASWEH010000620.1:0-4208 GCA_036394895.1 Anaerolineales bacterium | reverse complement strand
TTGTTTTGACTGGCGGTCCCGATGGGATTCGAACCCGCGATCATAAGAAAAGCATCCAGAGAGGCGATATCCAATTTTGGTAAGCTCTTGGCAGGTAGAACTGTAAATCACAATGCAATTCTGCACCAAGCTTGAATTCAGAGATTGTTGTCGACAGGACTTCCGCGCATATGTGCCAGCTGATTGTCCTCATCATTTTGAGCCAGGTAACGACGCAGTACCTGCAGGTCAGCATGTCCCATGAGCCTTTGGAGTACAAAGATATCCACACCGCTGCGTAGCATGTTGAGAGCAAATGCACGACGGAAACCATGTAGCTTGGGTTTGTTACCTAGCTTAGCTCGTTTTGCCCTACGTTCCAAAAGCTGTCTCAGGCCATCATAAGTCAGCCGTTCATCATCTTTGGAAACAAACACAGCGGGTGATTGGTCGTGGCGCATGCGAAGATAGGCGCGCATAGCCCTTCTAGTTTTACGGCCAATAAATACCATCCGTGTTTTACCACCTTTTCCATACAGTATCATTACCGCACCAGTATTCAGATCGATTTGCTTGATATTTATATTGCACAACTCACGTGCTCTGGCACCTGTGTCAAGCAAGAACAGGAAAATGGCCCGATCTCGTTCTCCTATAAAATCTCCTCGTTGACAGGTATTGATAAGCGCGCGGACATCTTCAATTGAAATAGGCTCTAGAGGATCAAGAACTACTTTCGGGGCCTTGACCTTTAGCATCGGGTTTTTCCATTCAGGCGCCATGACCTCTTCCTTTACAAGCCATTGGAAGAATGCACGTAGAGTCCTGTAGGCCCCATGCACGCCGCCTGGATTATGTTTCTCTCCAAACGCGAGAAAGTAACGTCGCAGGAAATCCGGGGTAATCTCCTGGATGAACCTCAACGCGTTTGCATTGCAATAGTCAATGAAAGTACGCAGAAACTCTCTATAGAACTTGAGTGTGTGTCTGGATAGCTCTCTTGCTTGACGATCAATCAAAAATGAATCGGCTGTCGCGCTGATATAATCCCCTTGCGAAATTTCAAGAATCGTCTGCTCATGGATTTTACTGTAAAACATAGTGGTTTTTCCTTCCTGAACAGCCTTTTTACAGGAGAAAAACCACTATGTTTGGTGAGCCACCGGTCGGATTTGAACCGACGACCTGACGATTACGAATCGACTGCTCGTAGGATTTCCCATGCTTCCACATCGTCCTTGAGCGTTTGCCGAAGGGAATTGGGGATGATCCTCTGATTTTCATAACGTTCGTTACGAGCCTTCCTGTGGAAAGGTGATATCACATCTGCTATCACTTCGCCCTGGTGATATCACAAATGATAGCACCACTACAGGGTAGCTAACCTCTGGGCCATGATAGTAATTCCGTTCGTCAAATCTTCTTTTCCGAAGTTTTGGATAAATGTCGAGAATTCATTATCCAACTCTCCACCAGTGTTTTGATGGAGCCGGGAGAGGATCTGGCCCCGTTCTTTCTCATCCACATGCACATAGATCTGGTCGGTAATCGCAATATTGCTATGCATCATGTTGCGCGAGAGCGCATGGTACTCTGCCATGGTTTTACAGCGTTCCAGTCCGTAGAGCGCATAGCCGTGGCGGTACTGATGCGGGGATCTGTGCGGCAATCCAAACATATTGTTTACCATTCCTAATCGTTTTCGTAATGCATCGGTCCGATATTTCCCAGGGATGAGGAGTTTTGTGGTTTGTTCACCCCACTGCTGGTGAATCGGTGCATACCAGGGATAATCCTCCGGAAAATTCGCTCGCACAAACTCATCCCAACCCCTCGCGAAGTCCAATAACTCTGGGATATTGTGTAGATACGTGGTGGCAGATTTGGAATTCTTGGTGTTGACACCATACTCGACCTTTTGCTCAATATACGGGTATTTCTCGTTCAAATGTACGGCATGGATGGGAAGACTGACGGCAGCTCCTGCCCGCGCGCCGCTCAAGAAAAGCAGACAAGCCACTGCCTGATCGCGCCAGAGAGCGGTATTCGCTTTTCCCGGTGTTGTCCGAATAATTTTCAGCACTTCCTCAACACTCACGTACTTGTCAGTACTCTGTCTATGAACCTTGATCGGCGTCAGATCCTCGACCCAGAAAGCTGGCAGGCTGGCAAACTGCTTCTCGTGATATAGCTTTGCCCAACGCAGGAACGCACGCGCCGTTTCCACGATCTTTTTCTGGCTTTCCTCCGCGAATTTCTTGCGTTTCACATAATCCGCGAACGGCGTTTTGATGAATTGGGCTTTCTGGAGAGGCACATCCATTGCCCAGAGAAGCAAATGGTTAAGCCAGAAACGATAGCGCTCCACCGATTTGGGATTTTTCATTTTGACCTGGAGCAAATAGGTCAGATACTCCTGTACAAACAGGAAGTTTCCCCGGTACACCAATCCAGTTTCACTCTGCATGGTGGATTTCCTTTGCTGTTACTTGGTTGAGAGAATAGGTGGGAAGGCGCCCGCCTCGATTGATCGTACAACCACAGTTTGGGCACGTCCCGCGGATCAGGATCAATTTGCCTTGCATAGGCTTGGTAGATATTTCGGTCATTTGAACAACTTTGTTGCAGCGCATACAAAATGCTTCGTCATCGCGCAGTTTCCTTTCCCTCTTCGGTCGGCGCAGGCTGGTAATCCAGTCGGCAAATTGCCGGCCGTTGATCCAAATGTGTCCACCTGAGTCGCGGGTGTGGGGTGCTCCCGCACGTAACCAGTCTCGCAGAGTTCGTTCGGCTATGTCGAGAGCCGTGGAAATCTCACTTACGGTGTATAGCATAGGCAGCAATCCTGGGCTTTTGATGATTGTAGAACGGGGGATTTGAAGTCGTGTCATGTGGTTGCCTCTGCGCCCAATATATAGTTTTTCCACCTAAAGTTCCACCTGTTTTGGACAATATTTGGTCATCCTGGCGACTCGATTGCGACATCGAAGATTTTCAACGCTCATTGCGCTGCGTTCTATGATTTATCTATTGACAGTCTGGGGCTATTTCAGAACCTAACATTTTCGTTTAGTCGGATGTCTTATGAAACTCGGCACTTAGGCAACAAATCGCGTCGGTCGAGCTACCTCCCCCCTTTAAGCGCATGTAAGATTTACTTGGGAAAGACTTTGAATAAGAAAATCACATTTGAAATTGCAAGGAGTGGTTCTGAAGAGCCTTCTGGAGCGCAAAATTCGAGACGCTATTTCGGAACACGGATCAAAAATACTTGGCGGAGGCCGGTATTCTACTAAGGAGAAACAAACTGATGTCTACTATTGAGAAAGTTCAAAATCATTCACCAATTCCGCCGCAAATACCGAACGAGCTGTTCCAACTGGCACGAGCCAACCTTGGACAGGCGAATCCGCTTGTCATTGCAATGTGCTATCCCCACTGTCCGCAGATTGCACGCCTGTATTTAGATGGTGTTCAGCCCGCCAACGTTTATGATCCCATTGTGCATGGTTTGACGGACTATCTCACTGGAAAGACATTCCGCCAGGTTATGGAGGAATACGGGCTGCCCCAGTTGCTACCAGCAATTCGATCCTATTATAAGTTTATTATGAATTGTCGATCCGTGAGTGAACCATTAAGCATGGAGACAGAACTTGCCCTACAGTATCGGTCCGAGCAAAATGCGGAAAGCGTATTCGGCATGGGAAAACAGCTCGAAAAATTTGGCGGCACGTGGGTAAATCTACAATCCTATCTCCGTTCATGGTCCATCCTGATGGAGACCTGGAAAGCCCAAATGAAGATACCTGAAGATGATAGTGTCAAACGAGAGTTCTGTAAATTTGAGGTTCTCACTTCCGTTGCTCTGAACCAGAAGAAATGGCAGCTTCTGGTGCCTGTCTGGGGTTGGAAGGTGACAAAAGGGACGGATAAGCGCATCTACCTTGGGTTGCTTACAACTCGCAGCCAGGGGCTTGACGCTCTCCGCTTTGGGTTGGTTGCGAATGGAGTTTTACCTGGTGAAGAACCCGATACGAAGCCTTATATTTATGGTCTGGATCGAGACACGGGAGCAGCTTATCCACTGACCCTGCCCATTGAACGGGATCAGTTAAGCACTCTAGTGTCCAAAGTGTATGCCGCTGCACGCGAAACTCCAAATATGCCGCTAGGCGCCTTAAGAGGTATGACGATCTGTTTGTCTTGCGGATACCGGACGTCATGTT
>DASWEH010000619.1:0-4279 GCA_036394895.1 Anaerolineales bacterium | reverse complement strand
TTCATATTTACCTTTGATGCACTGGTGGTCGAGTAGCCACGAGCGAAGCGAGCAGCGTACACTTGCACCGCACTGCATCCTGTGCAGTGCAGGTGTCGAGACTACCGAGTAAGCAAAATAGTTCTTGTTACATGTTGGTCTCGATACGAGGCGGAAAGACCGCCGCCTCTACTCAACCAACGAAGTATGAATTATTCTTCAACAATCTTATCCGACCCGCTCATTAACGCTCGATACTTCTTCTGCGCCGTTGCAACCGCGGTTTCCCGAAAACGAATCCTACTTTTGTTCGGCATGCATTGCGCCAGCAAAGGCAGATCTGCACTAGCGACTGTCGCGATTTTGGGATATCCGCCCGTTGTGGGGCAATCTGCCATCATGACGATGGGCTGTCCATTAGAAGGGATCTGGATTGCACCGACGGTCATCCCTTCTGAGATCAATTCTGTGTTATTGCAATAAATCAATGCTGGGCCTTCAAGTCGGTACCCCATACGGTCAGAAGTGAGACTAACAGAATATTCGCTCGATAAAAATGTCTCGACACTTTCATCAGTAAAATATTTGGTCTGAGGTCCCATGATTACATCGATTGTTGGACTTTGAGTGTAAGTAGGTTGCTTTTCTTCGGGAAAAGTACGCGCAGCAAGTTCAGAGCCCAAATGCAAAGAATTCCCTGTCTTTATCACATCGCCAGCCTGCAATCGCCTGCCTTTGAAGCCGCCAAAACCACCGCGCAGATAGGTGGAACGAGAACCAAGTACTGGCTGAGTCTGAACACCGCCTGAAACTGCGAGATATACCCACATGCCATCCTCGGTTTTATTAAAACTGATTTTCCAACCAGCGCGTACAAAGAAAGAACTCCAGAGAGAAAAATCCCAAACATAAACGGAAAGTTTGTAGCCAGCTCCCACCACCGCAATAATACAATCCTGCATCGCTTGAAATATTACATCGCCCAGGCCAATTTCAATTGTGGCACATTCGGCTGGATTGCCCACGAGTGTATTCGCTGCGTGAAATGCAAAGGCATCCATCGGTCCGGACATTGGAACACCAAATCGTTTCCAACCTTTGCGCCCGGCGTCTTGGATGGTGGCAAGTCCACTAACGTCAATCACTTCCAGTGACATTACTTTTCAACGATGAATTTCACTTCATCGCCCGGGGAAAACAGGAATGGAGACTCAGATTCAGGGTTAAATAATCGAACTGGAGTCCAACCGATAAGCTGCCAGCCTCCCGGCGAGTCGATTGAGTAAATGCCCGTTTGTGAACCGGCGATGGCAACCGTTCCAGCAGGCACGCGCGTGCGTGGTGTTTCCAGCCGAGGCACAACGATTGCATCGTCAAGTTTGCCCATATAGGGAAAACCGGGCGTAAAGCCCATCATAAAAACAGTATATGTTTTCTGGCTATGAATTTGAATGACATCGTCCATTGACAGTCGACAATGGCGCGCAACAGACTCCAGATCAATCCCATATTCCCCACCGTATCTTACCGGGACTTCAACTCGCTTTCGTTTCCGAGATTCGTTGTCAGCTGCTTGCGCTACCTTTTCACGCAGGTAATTCTTGATCTGCACAAATGAAAGGATCAACGGATCATAGTGAACTAGCAATGTCGCATACGCGGGAACAGTTTCAATCACACCCTCGAAATGAGAAATATTTATGAGAGCAGACAGAGCATGAACACGTTGATTTATAGCGATGTCAATTTCATCTCCTAGTTGAACGAGCAAGGCTGAATCGCCAAGTGGAACAATTTTTGGTTTGAATGTCATCTCTCAAAGAGACTGATACTTTCGATGTGATATGTCTGAGGAAACAGATCGAATGGCGTGATCTGCTTAAGTAGATACCCACCTTCGATAAGCCGTTTCACATCACGTGCCAGCGTAGATGGATCGCACGACACATAAGCAATGACGTGCGGATTCAATTTCAGGATTCCATCCACCACGCGCTTTTCCAAGCCAGCGCGCGGCGGGTCAACCAGGACGATGTCTGGTTTTGCTTCGAGATGTGGGATGATCTCTTCAGCCAATCCTTCGTAAAGTTCCACGTGATCGAACTCATCCAAATTGATCGCAAAATCTTCACAAGCCGAGGCAGATGACTCAATTCCAATGACACGTTCACATTTGGATGCCAGAAACGCGCTGAATAATCCAACACCACAATAGACATCTAGAAGAGTGGTAGACAAGGAAATAGGTATACAAGTAAGCAAGTGCTCCACCATCTTTTCGGCCATTGCAGTATTCACTTGAAAGAACGACGCGGCAGAGACACGGAACTCACGTCCGAAAACGGAAATAATGATATGGTCATTTCCAGCGATGACAACTGTATTTTCTTCAAATACATGTGCGACAGAAACCTCTGCTTCGATCTCAAGTTCGGGAGATTCGGGAGAATCCGATTCGAGGATGAGCATAAGATCCTCATCTTTGCCAGAACGAAGAGAGACGCGTTCGATACCAGTGCCAGGTTCAAATTCCAGTTGAGGCCAGAAAGAATTAATGGAGCCTTCGGGAAGATGACATTCACTAACAGCAAAAACTGTTGGAGATTGCGCCCTTACATACCCTAACTTACCTTCTTCAGTCAAATGAAACTGCAGATGATTTCGATAATTCCACGGGCTGGGGCTCGCTACCATATCTTGAACCGGTGGGTTTTCAATTCTCCCAATACGCGTCAATTGATCACGCAAGATCTCTGTCTTTGCTTTCAATTGTTCTTCGTAAGGCAAACTTTGATAATGACATCCACCACATACGCCGAAATGTTTGCAGCGCGGAAGAATTCTATGTGGCGAGGCTTCGAGGATTTCCACTAATTCTGCGCGTGCAAAGCCGCGTTTTTCCTCCGTCAAGCGGATGCGAACGCGCTCGCCCGGCAAACCAAATGGGACAAAGACCGCACGACCATCTTCAAGGCGTCCCATTGCATCGCCGCCATAGGCAAGTGTAGTGAGGAGTATCTCCTGTTCCATAAATCATTCGGGCGACCCAACGGGTCGCCCTCACCTATTTATTGATACAACTCTTGCTTTGTTAGCGGAGGAAGAACGAAAGCACAATCAACGCCACAAAGAAGAATCCCGCCAACGTGCCAATCCGAGTGAGATCACGTTTGACGTGAGTGTAATCAGGATTGAATTCAGTGCGTGCTGGTGAGGATGTCATGCTCACTGAAGTCGTCGTTCGTTTGGTTCTCTTAGCCATTTCTAACTCCTTAACTTTGTAATCGCGCAAAAATAACAATGCGCTGTTTATCAACAAGATACGGGTAACACGAGATCAACGTGACCGTCGGGCTTCCCGTGGATGCCATCACTTCCACGGCCGTCGGCTCGACCACAGCCGTACGGTCTACAACATACACATACTGCCGTTGTTGTGTATATAAGACTACTTGGTCGCCGGGCGCGAGCTTGTCCAAGTAACGGAACAACTCGCCGTACACATCATTATGCGCCGAAAGAATAATATTCCCGGCCTGCCCAGGATTGACAGAACCAACATTCTGCCCCACGCCCTTTTTGAGCTGTTCCCATCCATCACCCTGTACCACCGGCGCATCGATATCGATCGCAGGGATTTGGATGCGGATGGCCTGGTCGGGTGCGGCTGTTGGCACCGGGAGATTCGCCAGCGACTGCACCATGGGCTGCAAATGCGCCGGGATTTCCTCGGTGTTCGGTCGTGTATTTCCCTGTGCATCAGGCGGGGTATGTCCTGAGGGAAGCACCACCGCCATCACAAGCGGCGTTGGCGTGAACGTTTCCTGGATCAACGCAGAGGCGACCTCTTCATTCAAATCTCGCAGGATCCCAAACCCGCTGATGAGGACGCCGACGAGTCCCACCACCGCCAGGACTTCCACCGCCAAAAGGATTCGGTCCATGACCCGTCTGCGCCTCGAAGCCGGGACTTGAGCCTGGTCTGTGGTTTCCTCGAGTGTATCCACCACCGGAGCGAACTCTGCCAAAACATCTGGGGCGATATCCACGACACGACCCGTCTTTTTAAAGTGCTCCAGCCTTTCACGACGCGCCCCACGCCGCTTTTCGATCAACAAACGGCGTAACTCTTCCACAGACATGTCTTCGGGCGCTTTACGTCTCGGCATGGCGAAAGGATTATACCGCAAGAGAGTTTATACACTGTGCGTTCATGTTATACGGGGTGCACTAAAAGTTTGTAGGTGAGTAGTCAAAAGAGAGCCTCTGAGATAGGCTTGGGATTGGACAATCAACAAAC
>DASWEH010000618.1:0-3637 GCA_036394895.1 Anaerolineales bacterium | reverse complement strand
AGACGCGAAAACTCGTTTGCGATGGCAATGTTCACATCGCGAGTGGTATTCTCCATCAATTTGACCATTTCGGCTGTGGTCGCGTCTGTTTCAATGATCTCCCCTTTGACAAAAGTAGCATAGAGATCATGACCTGCTTTGGCTGAGTCCGGTGTCACGCCACCCACGACGCGGGCATTCTCGATCAATTCACGCAAAATTTGTCCGGGCAGTACACGTTCTGGAGAGTAACATAGATGGAAATCACTGCCTGCCTTCAAACCTGATCTTTCCAAAATCGGTTTCACCAAATCTACGGTGGTGCGCGGAGGGGAGGTGGATTCAAGAATGACAAGATTTCCTTTGCGCAGGCATGGCAGGATAGCTTCGGTTGCTGATGTGACCGCTCGCATATCTGCCAATCGATATTTCCTGCTGTCAAATTCTCCATACGAATCTTCATAAAATGGCGTTGGGACAGCGATCAAGAATGCATCAGCCTCTTCAGGCTGAGGAGAGATCCTGAGATTACCCGAGTGAAGTGCCGACTCAACGACCGTTCGTAAGCCGGGTTCGTGAATGTGAATTTTCCCGTTTTGCAATGTTTCGATTACATGTGGATTGGTATCCACACCGATGACTTTTAATCCATGAGCGGCAAACGTGGATGCTGTGGGGAGGCCGATATATCCCAGCCCGAGAACGCAAATTTTTTGAAAGTTCACTGATGCTCCTTACCCCCTCCCAGCCTCCCCCAAATGCGACGAACTTCAGTCGTATTTGGGGGAGGTGCCCCGCTGAAGGCGGGGCGGTGGGGGTCAATGCTGCGCTATTATAAAGCCTTGATCTGGAATTGCTTTCACAACTTTGAGGTGATGAATCTCGTAGATCGTAGATAACAGTGGAATCAAAAAAGTGGTCTTGTTGTATAATGAATTGGAGGAGTTATGGACTTCCTACTAGACCCCAACGTTGCCTATCTCATTCTGCTCGGGGCTGTCTTATTGGCGATGATGTCGCTTGCTGCTCCAGGAACAGGATTATTCGAAATCGGGGCGTTTTTCTGTATTCTCCTGGCGGGATATGCGATTTATCGACTTTCGTTTAACTGGTGGGCATTGATTCTTCTGGGATTGAGCATTGTTCCTTTTGTTTATGCTCTTCAAAAACCGAAGCGTGAACTCTATGTGGTTCTTTCGATCCTGCTGCTGGTGGTCGGATCAGTATTCATATTCCCGCGTACGGAAAATCAGGCTGTCGTTAACCCCTTGGTTGCAATAGTAGCATCTGCGCTGGTCGCTGGCTTTTTGTGGATTGCTGTCCGAAAATCTGTGGATGCGGCTGGCATCAGACCATCTCATGATCTGGATAGGCTGATCGGTAAAATTGGAGAAGCCCGGACAAAGGTCGAGGAGGAAGGTAGTGTGCAGGTGGATGGAGAGTTGTGGACGGCGCGCAGCGAAAAAACTATCCCGGCAGGCAGTTCGATCCGCGTCCTTCGACGTGAAGGATTTGTTTTGATCGTTGAGAAAAACGGCTAATATCATTTCAGAGAAAAGGAGTTTGCAATGAGTACTCTTCTTGGCAACAGTGCCTTATGTTTTGTTGGCGCGATTCTGGTTATTGGCTTCATCTTCCTAGTCAACGCCATTCGTATCGTCCCCGAATATCAACGCTTGGTTGTGTTTCGACTGGGTCGAAGCATTGGCTCGAAGGGTCCAGGAATCGTTTTCCTGATCCCGGTGATCGATCGTGCCGTAAAAGTGGATTTGCGCGAGCAGGTGCGCGAAGTGCCTCACCAGACTTCCATCACGAAAGACAACGCGCCGATCTCCATTGACTTCCTGTGGTATCACAAAGTCCTTGATCCTGCTGAGTCTGTCTTGCAGGTGGGTAACTTTGAAGTGGCGGCAGCCGGTATCGCGGCCACTACATTGCGTGCAGTGATCGGTGGTATCCCCTTGGACGATGTGCTTTCCGAACGTGAGCATATTAACAACATGCTTCGTGCTCGTCTGGATGAGGTGACTGAGCGCTGGGGTGTCAAAGTGACCAACGTGGAAATCCGTGAGATCATCCCACCGCGTGAAGTTCAGGATGCCATGAACCGTCAGATGTCCGCCGAGCGTATCCGCCGGGCGGTCGTGACCGAATCTACGGGTACGCGCGAGGCTGCCATCAATGTGGCGGAAGGTGAAAAGCAATCGGCCATCTTAAAGGCAGAAGGTCAGAAACAGTCTGTCATCCTGGAAGCAGAGGGTTCCCAGCAGGCACAGTTGCTGCGTGCCCAAGGTTTTGCTCAAGCTCTTGAAGCCATCTTTAACGCAGCCAAGACGGTTGACCAGAAGACCATGACCTTGCAATACTTCGAAACGCTCAAGTCACTTGGTGCGAGCCCATCGACCAAATATATTTTCCCGATGGAATTTACGAGTTTGCTCAGTAATTTCCTGGGTGGGGATGGAAAAAAGTAGAACCTGAGTTTTAACAAGTGAAAAGTGGAAAGTGGAGCAAATTCCACTTTTCACTTTTTTTATTGATAAAATTTCCTCTTGATGGAAATTCAACCTGCTGGTATCCGTGACCTTGGAGAATTGCGCCGCCTCGAACATGTCTGCTTCGAGAAGGACGCCTGGCCCTTACTGGACTTGATCGCTGTGCTGACCTGGCCCGATGTGATTCGCTTGAAGGCTGTGGAAAATGGTGAAATGATCGGATTCGTCGCGGGCGACCCGCGTCGCTCCGAAGGCGCAAGTTGGATCGCTACGATTGGGGTGGATCCACGCTACCAGCGCCGCGGGATCGGCCGCGCGCTTCTGCACGCATGCGAAGAAAAAACAACTTTGCCGCGCATGAAGCTAACAGTGCGCATGTCCAACGAACCTGCGATTTCGCTCTATGAAAAAGAAGGCTATCGCTCTGTGGATATTTGGAAGCGATACTATAACGATGGCGAGGATGGACTGGTCATGGAGAAAAAATTGGACAGGTAATGAGTGACCATCCTCTTGGAGGTAGGATATAATGCGAAACAATGCTACCTAAACTTCTACCGTCACCTGTGTGGGTGGATCATCCAAATCTCTTCAACCAAATGATCTGGGACCTCTCAAGGCAGCCCAGAGTTGCAGTGGATACAGAATCAAATAGTCTGCATGCTTATCGTGAGCAGGTCTGCCTGATTCAATTTTCAACGCCACAAAAAGACTATGTGATTGACCCGCTGGCACTAGACGATCTGAGTTTGCTTGGACCGATCTTCAGCAATCCAAAAATCGAAAAGATTTTTCATGCGGCGGAATATGACCTGATCTGTTTGCGTCGCGATTTTGGTTTTCAAGTCTCGCATTTGTTCGATACGATGCATGCTGCGCGCGTACTAGGCTATCCGTTCGTAGGGTTGGACAACTTGCTGGCAGAGAAATTCCAGTTTGAGATGGATAAGCGTCATCAAAAAGCGGATTGGGCCGTGAGACCATTGACCCCTGCCCAGTTGGATTATGCCCGGTTAGATACACATTTCTTGTTTGATCTACGCGATTTGCTTGAGGCCGAGCTAACCGGGAAGGGCCGGCTGCAAATTGCGGGTGAGGATTTTGTCCGCGCCTGCAAAGTGGAAATCCCCAAAGAGAGGCTTAGTGGAACGTCATGGAAGCGT
>DASWEH010000617.1:0-6056 GCA_036394895.1 Anaerolineales bacterium | reverse complement strand
CAGGCCCGAACTTCATCTTCTTCTCCAAAAAGAATTAGGAGGTCAAATGTTGCGGCGAAGATGGCGTCAATTGATTGGGATCAATAGGGGCAATAGAACGAATCATCGCTACCCGGAAGAGGGGGCGCTTGCATTCTCTGTTTCGATTTTTTTGCGCACACGATCATAGAATTCCTGTGCCAATTTTTGCGAAACAGGCAGCATCAACCGTGAGGCAAGGCTAGCAAGTTGACCGGAAACATTTACATTCGCCGTCCAATTCACAACCGTTGAATCATCCGGGCCATCACTAAGTCTCATTTCACTGACGGCATCCGCGACACTACCGCTTGCAGAGCCATGAGCCTTTAACTTGGCAAAATCGGGTTCAGCCAGTTCCAGAATTTCTACTTCCCCCGAGAAGCGAGCTTTCACGGCCCCCAAGCCAATGGATACAACGCCACGATACCGTTTCAATGGCTCAAGTTCCTCCACCTTCTCCACGCCCGGAGCACATTGCGCGATTTGTTTGGGGTCAGTGAGAAAGTCCCAGACCCTTTTGCGCGGCGCACGAATAGCGACATCACCTTTTAATAACATCTTTTTTCTTTAAGAGAACTTTGAGTCGATTGGATGGTCGCGATGTGTAGTAATGCAGGTTATCGAGATGAGCTAATTTTTGTGGGCCTTTGTAGTGTAGCACAAGGATATTCTGAATGT
This sequence comes from Anaerolineales bacterium, assembly GCA_036394895.1. Classification (GTDB taxonomy): domain Bacteria; phylum Chloroflexota; class Anaerolineae; order Anaerolineales; family Villigracilaceae; genus Defluviilinea. Next base: position 5,357 of record DASWEH010000617.1, on the reverse strand, counting down.
CAACGGTAATTGATGAATTTTGTCTTAATCTTCTTTGTAAATAGGAATAGAAACGATCATCTGTGTGCCTGTCCCAATCTCTGATTGGGCATTGATATTCCCTCGGTGTGCCATCAAAATTGCTTTGACGATTGCCAGTCCCAACCCATTCCCCGCATAGTTGGATGCATTGCGTCCGCGATGGAAGCGTTCAAACAAGTGTGGCAAATCCTCGGCTGGAATTCCAATGCCATTATCTGTTACGGCTAGGATTGCATCATTCTCTTCAATTTGAAGAGCAACAGAAATGTGGCCCTCTTTGGGGGTGAATTTCAGTGCATTCTCAAGCAGGTTCATGATCACCTGTCTGAGTTGTTCGGCGTTTCCTAGGATAGAAACATTTTCTTCAAACGTACCTACCTCAAATTCATGTTCTGTTTGTTCAGCACGTGAGGCGAATTGTTCACTCACTTCTTGAACCAATTGTGAAAAATCAACAGGCACCAAATCGGATTTCGACTCTGCGGCTTCGATACGCGACAGATCAAGCAGACTCTTGACCAACGCTTCCAGACGCTGACTCTGGTCCTGTGCGCGCAGTAAGTAGCGGCTGCGCTTGGATATATTCTTCTCATCACGCGCCAGCTCGAGGTTTGTTTGCAAAGCCGTCAGGGGAGTATGCAATTCGTGTGCGGCATCTGCAACAAAGGAGCGTAACGTGGAGATGGTCTGCTCCACTTGTTCTGCCATTCCATTAAATGTACTCGCGAGGGACAAAAACTCCTGCTGGCGTTCATTTTGCAGATTGACACGAACGGAAAGATCACCTTGCTCCATTTGCCGCGTAGCTTTCTCCAGTGCAAGCACAGGGCCGGTGACTCGTTTACTCATGAACCAACCTACGAACGCGGCAATGGCAATCGCAAAGACACTTGCAATCAACCACGCAAAGCTTACAGAACGAATGACATTCGCACCATAACTGGGACCATTGGAAAATTCCAGCACGCCCAACTTGCTTCCATTGGAAGCAAGGAGCAGAACACTCACGCTCTGCGACGAGCGACGCGTTGGATCAAAGTCTGCTTTCGAAACAAATCCATATCCATACGGCGATGCATTGACAGAAAGAATAATATCGGCTGACTTTTCAGGCTGGATCTGCTTTTCAAATGGAACGACTTGCGGAAGAGGTAGGCTTTCCTCTTTTCTATACATCAGAATCGGTCCCTTTTCTTCTGGCGGATTGGCCGGTACACTAAACATCACATTCCCTGCAAATGGCATCCCCCCTTGTACTGCCACAACCTGCTTAGAGTCAGGTACGCCCGAATCGGCGATTGTGTTCCCATGCGTATCGAGCAGGCGGATTTGGGTTTGGGATAAAAAAGCAAGTCCTCTGATCTGATCTTGAAGCGAGGCCTCAGATAGATCGGATTGCAGAATCTGTTCAATGACCGGCTGCAAGGCGGTTGCATTTCCATAAAGATACTCGCGTTCCTGATCTGCATAATAACCCCGCAACACGAGCAACATCATGGAGCCAAGCGACAACGCCGCGAGCAATGCAATGACCGCGTAACTTGTGGGCAGTCGCCAGCGAATGGAATTTCGATTCATAATTTTCCTGTTTCAGACCTCAGAAGTCTTCCTGGAAGAAGCCGCGCCATTGGGAATCCATAAAGGACTTCCGAGGTCTCATAATATTTATGTTCTCTTGAACACTACAGATTACATTACAACAGCATCTCTGCAATAATTCTATCTCCATTTTGTGATCCCAAACGAAAGCGCCGACATTGCTCGTAAAATCGTCCAGTGTACCTTCTTCTCGTTCCGCAAACAGACCTGCGAGCACAGGTAGGGTCTAGGGTCCCTGTCTTTTGAAGAAGACCGGATTGCTGTAAAGCAGGACATCCGCAATAATCCGATCGCCGCTTTTGCGGCCCCACACCGTTACCATGGATTGAGAGCTGAGATCATCCAATGTAGATTCTTCTACGGTTTGCTGGATGGTTTGACTTTCGCCTGATGATGGAGGCTCGCTTGGTTGAGTCGTATCGCGATAGATCGTTGTTTCGTTCGTGATCACAACTTCGACTTTCGGTCCGCTATTGTTGTCAGAAGGTGAACCCGCGACAACTTCCCCGCCGCCCTTTGCCACGACCACACCCCCTCCTCCCGCTTTTAGTGAAACGGATTGAATGAAGATTGTCTTATCCTTTCGTTCCACAAATGGGCCTATTGCGTCCGGCTGAGTCTTGGGAAGTTCCTCAGCAGGAATGACGTTAACCATAACTGACATCATACGTCCCTTACCTCCGAGTCCGAACAGACTGAGAGGATTGACTTGGTTGTTGAGCATTCTGCCTCCAACGAACGCTGCGGCGCCCACCACTAGAACCAGAATACCCATGATGACAATTGTTCTTTTGTTTTGCATGTTTTGCTCCTTTGTTCTTTGCAAGAGATGATTACGGGCCAGGCCTTTTGGACACCATAGGACTGCTATAAAACAATACCTCCGCGATAATCCGATCTCCACTTTTGCGTCCCCACGCTCTAATCATCGAGTCTGAGTTGAGATCGTCCAACGAACCTTCTCCCACAGTTTCCTGTATCGTTTCATTGTTGCCTGATGGAGCTTCGGTGGTGTCACGGTAAATGATGGTTTCGCTCGTAACGACTACTTCGACCTTGGGCCCACTGGGTATTTCTTTGGAAGTCAGCGATTCATCATCACCACCTTCGCTGCTTTGACTGTCCACAACAGCACCGCCTCCACCGGTTTCCAAAGGAACGGAGGTAACAACAATTGTGTTGTCCTTTCGTTCCACGAACTGACCTGTCACGTCCGGCGCACTTTTAGGAAGTTCTTTGGCAGGAACAAGCTGAACTGAAAAGGATCCAGTATTGCTTCCTGGCGGTCCGCCTGGCGCCGCAGGTCCTACTTTTTGATTGAGCATTCTTCCAGCGACAAATGCTGCCGCACCCACCACTAGAACGAGAACGCTCATGATGAGAATAAGCTTCTTGTTTTGCATAATTTGTTCCTTTATTCTTTCAATCTATGCTTGAGAGCTATGGTTTTTGAATATTCAGAGAATTACTAAATAACAATACTGTGGCGATAACCCTGTCTCCACTCTTGCGCCCCCACACGGTGATCATTGTTGGCGGAGTGACATTATTGAGCGTGGATTCTTCCACCGTTTGGTGTATCGTGAAGTTTTCACTTGAAGCAGATTGATTTAATTGGATAGTATCGCGGTAAATAGTCGTTCTAGCCGTCAACAGAATTTCAACTTTAGGAGCACTATCCACATCCACAGATGAGTCTCCAGCAACCTCTCCTATACCCGGATCAAAAGAAACCGCTTGGATGATCATCGTGTGATCTTTCCTTTCGAGATACAGTCCCGTGGCCTCAGGTGGTGTGGTCGGAAGTTCTGGCGCAGGGGTAATGTTATTCGACGATGACACTGTGAATCCTGGACCAGCTCCCAACGGTCCGTCTGAGGCAATAGGATTGACTCCGCTGTTGAACATTCTCCCGACGATGAATGCCGCCCCGCCCGTCAGCAGAACAACGACCCCCATGATGAGAATAAACTTATTGTTTGGCATGATTTGCTCCTATTACTCTGAACCCTTTATGTCCCTGGCTTCTTGATTGACTGAGGGTTACTGTAAAAGAGCACATCGGCGACAAGTCTATCGCCGCTGCGGCGACCCCAGATGGTTAGGAAGGTCTGAGAATTCAGGTCCTCGAGCGTGCCTGGTTCTGCTGCTTGTTGTACGTTGTGGATCTCACCATTGACCGGAGGGGGAAACTGCGTGGCATCCTTGTAAATCTCTGTCTTACTTGTGACAACAACTTCAACCCTGACGCCGCTATTCTCATCCAGCGGCGAATCTCCCGAAACTCCGCCGGCACCCACACCAAAGGAAACTGCCTGCACAGTGATTGTGTTATCCTTTCGTTCCACAAATGACCCAGTAATGTCCGCCCTTGTACTTGGAAGTTCCGGCGCGGGGGTAATATCATTCAAGGATATGGACACTCGCCCGCCATTCGGTCCGCCGAGTCCAACGGTTCCAACATCCCTATTGAGCATTCTCCCAGCGATAAACGCCGCAACACCAATGAGGAGGATGGTAATTCCCAAAATGATATGAAGTTTTTTGTTTTGCATGATCCTTCCATTCTGTCATTGCGAGGAGGGCGAAGCCTGACGAAGCAATCTCACCTTTATGAGGAGATTGCTTCGTCGCCTTGGTCTCGATACGGTCTCGAAAAACACTCGACCTACTCGACCAGCGGCTCCTCGCAATGACGAAAATTACTACTCATACCTCAACGCTTCAATCGGATCGAGCTTCGCAGCCCGCATGGCCGGATAAAGACCGAACACAATTCCAACAAAAACTGCCACACCAAACGCAAGTGGGATACTGCTGGGCAGGAGTAATGCCACACCTTGATTCAATGCCGCTGCGAACGGAATCGTAAGGATGCCAACCACAATCCCTGCCAGCCCGCCGCCAGCGCTGATGAAGACTGCTTCCAATAGGAACTGGGACACAATATCGCGTTGCTTCGCGCCGACTGCCAAACGCACACCGATTTCACGCGTGCGTTCAGTCACGCTGACCAGCATCACGTTCATGATGCCAATCCCACCCACCATCAATGAGACGGTTGCCATTGCCGCGAGCAGTAGAGAAAACGTCTGCGCGGCTTCCTGTTGCTGACCCAGGATATCGTTGCGAGTGGTCATGTCGAAGTCATCCTGATAATTGCCATCCGCATCCTGTTCGATCTGATGCTTTTCACGGAGATAGGTAGTGATCTGTTCCTTGGCTTCATCAATGCGATTCGCATCTGTGACATGGGCCACCATATAAACAGATGGCTCTTCCTCATAGAGCAATTGGATCATTGTACTGATCGGCATTAACAACCCCTCGTTAGGGTTAGACTGATAGCGGTTCTGTATATCGGTGCTTTCCAACTCAGCCAACACTCCAATAACAGTACAACGCGTGCGGTCAATCCAAATCGTCTCCCCGATGGGGTTATCGCCCGAGAACAGGTCTAATGCGGTTTGGTAGCCGAGTATGCAAACCGGTGCACCAGCATACACTTCGCCAGTGGAGAACAAGCGTCCATCGCCAATAAAATCGTTGGCTGAGAGTGCATCGCCGCCAGTCCACCCCACCGGCTGCACCTCACCGCTGGAAGCAATTCCTTCCAGCGCATCGGCCGTGGTTCCGATCGCATTAATTTCTATTGAATTTTGTCCAAAGCGCGCCTTGAGCGTCTTGGAGACAGACATCTCTACGCGCTCCACCAATGGGATCGTTGCCGCGATATC
>DASWEH010000616.1:0-9045 GCA_036394895.1 Anaerolineales bacterium | reverse complement strand
TTGCCGTGCCTTGCTCCCCACACCACTGAAGATCCAACATCCATGGCATTGTAGACTTCCTGCCGAAACTGCATGGCTGGACTTTTTTCCAACATTCCATAGCCTTTATGGAATGCTACTATTCGATCCTGCCATTCCTCTTCTCCGTTCCGTATGGAAAGACAGAACATGATCCAATCCGCTAGTGGATCGCCCCACCATGCTCGCTCGGTATCCAAGACACCGGTAATGATGGGTCCTCCATTTTTGTGTGTGACAAGCAAATTGAAAGTCCACAGATCGCCGTGCAATAGACTAGGTCTGTAAACCTCATTGAATATCGATGGAGTCGAATTCACAAGGTCGATAATGGTAGCAAAGGATGGGAGGTCAGCATCATAGTCTTTCAGACTCTCAGCGATCCGGGAAAAGCGATCCAGAATCACATCATGCCAGTTTGCAAATTGCCTTCCCGGGTATGGATATCCAAACTGCTCCCCCGTTGTTGCATGAATCCGTTTAACGATTTCTCCGCATTGCTTCCATAAATCTACATTTTCTTCTTCAGCCAATTCATCTTCAATGTCGCTCCATCGCTCTCCTTCCAGGAATGTCTGAAGAACATAATCGCGACCAACGATCTGGTGTGTGAAATCCACTAGGATTGTTCTTGGAGTAAGCGTGGCAATGGATGCAAAAAAGGGAACGATAGTGTGCTCGCGGCGCATAAGCCCAACATCATCCCAATAGATGTCAGGCGCGGGTGGCGGCGCAACTCGGAGAACGACTTTCTCTTTTTCAGAGGCCTCAATTACATAAGCCTCGTTAAATGTACCTCCTCCAATTTCTTGGATACTCAACGAGCAAGCACCGGACCCAAAACACCGCTTGAGGATGGCCGCGATTTGATCATCAGTTAGTTTTGTTGGATTTCTGTCCAAAATATCATTCTCCTGATGTGAATGAATTTTATGTTTGCGATCGTCTAATGACTGCTGACATAATTGCCCGTATGTTCAGCGACAGAGCCGCCGTGCTTGCTCATAGGCTGCTTGCAACTCTAGAAATTTATCATGATTGCCTCCTCCATCCGGATGAGCACTCTTGACCAACTTTCGGTAAGCCTCCTGTACATCTGTCACCGTGCAAGGCCAGGAGAGATGGAGCACCTTTAGACATGCAGGCACTTGGTTTTCCTGCCACACATAGCGCTCAGAAATAAAGAAAACTGGTTCTTCGTGATCGGCCAGGGCCGCGGTCGCAGGTATGAATGCATACCCTTGTTGCTCCAAGGTCTGACGATCTAGTCGATAGGTAGGTTGCTCGCCATCCAGCCAGCTTCCTGTCAAATCTTCACGAGAGGAGGGACGCTGCTCAACGTAAATATATTTGCTTGTTCTGTTAACGATACGATGGGGCATGGACATCCATTGCTTGTTCCCGGCGTCGTAGATATCCCGATATAAATACTCATGCAAAACGGGAACATCAGGCGATTCCACGTTGCGAGCACGATTTCCTGTCGGCGTTCTGCCTGCTTTGGTATTTTGATAATATGCCTTGGCATATTTGCCTGCGATCCATGTAGCAAATCTTCCTGCTACATCTAATGCTTTTTCAACGGCATCCGCTTTTGTTTCTTCGACGCCTTCAGCAATATGAGATATGGGATTCGTGAGGGTCTGCAGATCACTCAGCGAGGGCCAGACAACCCAATACCAACGGTTTTTGCCAAGAGAAGCAATGGCGAAGAACCTTCTATTTCCCTTGCCAGTTTCGTTTGCACTCATCATCTTCTTTCTCGTTATTTTAACTGGGCATTATGGCATCGCTGATAGCACAGCAGCTTTCATTTCTTCCGTGACCTCATGCGTGCTTGCATTGGGGCGAAAGACCTCGACCTTAAATCCGAGCCTACGCAGCCGGAGTAGATTGTCCTCAAAATAAAGACCTGCGCGCGCGGGATCCGCTTGGTCCACGGCCAGCAGCATCCGCGTAGAACTTGCACTAACGGATAATCCTTTTTGGTCAACCCCGCCGTCATCATATTCCTAGGGCTCAAATGGCGAGCCCATGCCCAGGGATGCAAAAAATCGGAACACGCTAGGATTCTGTGTCATCAACCACAAACCCATTACACAGCCCATCGAATGCCCGATCAAGGACAACTTGGTTCCATCGATTGGATAACTAACGAGGGTTACCTCGATCAAGTCGTGGATTGCCTTGGCGTCGCGAGCAAAGGACCAGCAATAGCCGTCTCCGCATGGACGCGTAGCTTGCGGGGCGCGGAGAAACGTGGCACGCTCCTCAGCCTCGGTACCGAACATGGCTAAGGCTTTCTCCGCATTGGCATAGGCGCCATAATTTCTTGAGACCGAACGATTTATCTTTTGGTAACATTTTATTTGACGGAACGCGCCCTCTTGCCGATTTTCACTAAGGGAATTATAGTTGATATTGACGGCAAGGTCCTCGAACAAGAATCAAAATCGCCTTTTTCGTATTTTCGCTCTTTGGTGCTAAATTTATCTACCCCCGGAAGCGGGGATGGTAGTTCGGAACATGTCCGCTTAGGGGTACTCTATCAAACGTCAATACTTCTTCTCCTCGCTTCCTCATTCAATTAAAGATCGAAACAGAGAGGCCATTGGCCCACAGTTCATCTTGTCACGCCAAAGGCTTTTGGGATAAAAGGGAATCCACGTTGCAATCTATCCACTCAAACAAGCCACGTCCCTCCCAAGTGTTCCGCGCCACATTTGAGCATCTCTTCTTCCGAGAGAAAGATCCTTTCTACATTTATCTGATTCTTGGGGGGATCACGCTGATCGGGTTGGTCTTACGGTTAATTGATATCAACCAATACATTGCCTATGACGAGGCTTATACCTTTATTCATTTCGCCTCACGGGCATTCAAGCATATCCTGGCAGACTATAGCGCTCCAAACAATCACATCTTTCATACTATCCTGGTTGGCATTGCCTATCGCCTATTTGGTGGACAACCCTGGGTCTTGAGACTGCCAGCTTTCACGGCTGGCATTTTGATGATACCGGCTATGTACATCACTGCTCGCAGGTTCTTTTCAAGCAGTCAGGCTCTGGCAGCCTCCGCGCTGATTGCAGTTACTCCCTCATTTATTAATTATTCAGTCAACGCGCGCGGCTATACAATGTTATTTTTATTCGCCCTGTTGCTAACTAACTTCGCAGGGATCCTAGTGATCAAGCAAAGTAAAGCGGCTCTTATCGCTTTTACTCTCACTGCAGCGCTTGGGTTCTATACAATTCCCATTTTTCTTTATCCAATGGCTGGAATTTCCTTATGGGTGTTTGTAACGTACTTAGCGACCAAGGAACCATGGCAAATCAAGTTTCATAAGATGGCAGTATTTCTCGGCATTTGTATATTGTCCGTTTTATTGACAATCATCCTGTATTCGCCAGTGATCATTTTTGGCAGCGGACTTTCTTCGCTCGTTAGCAATGAGATCGTGAAGCCACTAAATTGGTCAACATTTTTAGAAAACCTTGACCCTCGTATGATCAAGGCTTGGAACAAATGGATGATGGGCGTCGGCTCCACCACTGAAAATCTTCTTTCAGGTGGCTTTTTATTGTCGGTGTTGCTTTACCGCAAGGTTTCTAATCAAAAATTGCCGCTGCAGGTCTTTTTGGCTTTGGGCGCTGCGATACTCGTAGTTCTACAACGTGTCACGCCCTTGCCGAGAATATGGCTTTATTTGGAGTTATTCTATTTGATGTTTGCAGCAGCTGGTTTGGTCTGGCTGGTAGAGTTTTTCCTTAATCGAATTGTCAGCCCAACACATACTGCAAAAATCCTTTCGACGGCAGTCTTGCTGCTCTTTATTGGCGTATTTGCGAATTCTCTCATTACTCGCCAACAAAATCCAGTGTTTCAGGATCGAGACCTTTTGCCAGAAGCTTATGCAGCAGACTACTTGGCAGAGCATCTAACACCGGAAGATACCATTGTGGCGATGGGCCCTGTTGACATCCAAACAGCTTATTATTTGAGTCTTCATAATATTCCCTTTGAACGTTTTTATCAAAGAGATCATCCGGTGAAAATCCAGAATGCGCTGGTGATGTTACGACAAAATTCGAAATACAAAACGCCCGAGAGTGTGGTGAATTTTTTTAACCTGGATCCAGCGCTGGATTTGAGCGCCTCTGAACTGGTCTATGAATATGCGAGTGTTCAAATCTACTCGATCCCTGCTAGGTAAGTACATAAGTATCCACAAGGCGGGATTTGTTTTCGATGACGAAGTACCGTATCATTTGCTTAAATTGAATATTAATTTCGACATAAATCCATAGAGAGTGCCTAATGCCGAGGATAAAGGATCCATGTCACCCTGAGTGCAACGAAGGGTCTCCTGTGGATTTGAGCCGAATGGCTCAAATCCACAGGGATTCTTCGCTCGCTGTCGCTCACTCAGAATGACATGGTATTTTCGACGGTAGGCACTCCCAATCCATAAGAAGTTTCCTGATTGATGAGACAAGCGGTAGAATCTTGGCGTGTCCATTCGATTCTCAAGAGTTATTTTCACTATTTTGATTCTCTTGTATACTGGCTGTAGTTCCAAGTGGAGGGAAGAAACAATATCAACTCCTACGCTTCTTATTATCACTTCGACTCTGCCGGTGACTCAAACTCCTGCCCTGTCAGAGACAGCGACTCTGCTTCCTGCCCAGCCGACCACGGCTCCCGTTGAAGGAATGACATCCACCCAGATCAATGTGCGCGCCGAACCATCAACCTCCAGCAATGTGCTGGGAATCATCCCTGCCAACACAAAGGTGGAAATCACCGGAAAGGATCCAGGCGAAAACTGGTGGCAGATCCATTACCCTCAAGGAGTAGATGGAAAGGGCTGGGTCACGGCGGAATATATTACAACGACAACCACACCCGACGTCCCACGCATTAGCGGTGATGAGACCGATCCAAATCATGGAAATGTTGCCATCGTCCAGCAGCAGATCAACGTCCGCAGTGGACCCGGGACAGATTTCAATTCGCTTGGCACGCTGAATCCACAGGATGTTGTCGGGCTCAGTGGCAAAGATGCAAACGGGGTCTGGCTGCAGATCGATTTCCCATCGGGACCTGAGGGCAAGGGCTGGGTCAACGCGGCTTTTGTTCAGACACAGGGTGTGGAGAATCTGCCTATCATAACGGAGACAGGCTTGATCGTTGGAACAGGAACCTCGACAGGCATCCCATTTACACCCACTCCAACCGTCATGCCTGCCTGGGATGATCATGATTCCCCTGCTAGTCCTATTGCGAGTGTGATCTTCGAAGCATCCGGCACGCAAACGTTGATTTACAATGGAGATCTCTCCTCTCCTCAAGGCGACTCAGAGGATTGGCTCGCATTCAAACCTTATAGCTCATCTGTGTTTGCGAGCCTGGAATGCACAGGAGGCAACCCACTTGAAGTCAATATAACAGAGGATAATTTGCCTGCAAGCCTACATCTTGGATGCGGCGATCAAATGAAACAAATTCCTGTAAAAGCTGGTTCCAACTATGTGATCCATTTGCAAATCCCGCTATCCACTGAAAATCTTCAATACACAAATTACGTTCTTACAATAAAAACGAGATCATCATGAAACTCTATTCATCTGAACTAACTGCTGACCGTGCAGACGTGCAGCGTTCGAAATATGTCTATGGCATCTGGTTTGGGGTAGCTGTCGGTCTCAGTTTTTCCATCTTTGCCTGGGGTATAGATGCTTATCGGCTCGATCAAATCAACGGAATGTACCCCTGGCTGAAATTCCTGGTTGGGCTGCTGCCTTGTATGGTGGCGGGTGGATTCGCCGGCTGGCTTTTTGCGAGGATCGGTAAGCCGCTTTGGGCACTGTTTCTCTGGATCATCGCTGCCTCGGTCTTTGCATGGCTTTCGGTCAATCTGCCTTTGCGGATTACACCTCGCATATTAAATCTTATAGAACCAGGTATTAAGGATTTCCTTCATTATACGTATTACGAGCAATTCTCATTTAAATTCGGGGTAGCCTTTTTCTGGCTTGCCATCTTGACAGCGCTGACGGGACTGCTGCAAATCCCTTTGAGCGATTCAGCCGTATTTTCCACATCTGTTTTTGGAAAAATCTCCCCTATGCTGGTCACAATGGTTTTGATGGCGATTAGCGGAAACACCATGGACAATTTGAACAATGAATTGCTTCGTTCTCCCATCGATGCGATCAATTCAACAACCCAATTTTTCATCGATCACAAGGGGGAGCACATCGAGCCTGCTCAAACTCGACAAATGCATCTTGCTTCACTTCGTACGGTACAGGATGTAGTGACTCCTGAGCGCAAATTCATGATTAGCGGCTATGATGAAGATTTTGGAGATGTGCAAGTGCTTGTCCGATTTCAAAACGCCTGGGTCGAGTGTGAAATATTTTATAACCAGCCACTTTCGTGCAAACAGGTTGGTAATCCACCCTAGCCTTTTCCTTTGTACATGACTTGTGCCTATTTGTACAAAATTTCTTTTTATGGTAGAGTTAATGTAGAATTTCACATTAACGAGGGTGAATCTCCATGAATGCTGACAAAATCCCTGACATCATCATTGGCCGCCTGCCGGTTTACTTACGCGCCTTACAACAATTATCCGAGAAAGGCATCCTTACCACCTCCTCACAGGAATTGGGCGAGATTATCGGTATCTCCGCAGCGCAGATCCGCAAGGATATCTCTCAATTCGGTGAATTCGGAAAACAAGGCACCGGCTATTCCATCCCATTCCTCATTGAACGACTACGCGACATTCTAAAAGTGGACCGCGTTTGGGAAGTGGTAATTGTTGGTATGGGCGATATCGGACACGCTTTGGCTCGTTATAACGGTTTTGCCAATCGTGGTTTCCATATCAACATGGTCTTTGATAACGACCCAAAAAAGATTGGTCAAAAGGTGGGCGAGTACGAAATATTTGATACCGCTTCATTAGTGGAAAAATTGAAACAGAACAAAATCAAAATCGCCATGCTCACTGTCCCCGCGACCTCTGCACGGGAAACGGCTGATCTACTTGTCAAGGCTGGGATAAAGGCAATCCTCAACTACGCACCCATCAGCTTGAATGTACCGCGGGGTGTGCACGTTCAATACATTGACCCCGTAACCCACCTGCAACGAATGACATACTATCTTGATTGATTATCATCAAGAATTCAAAAGGCGTGGCGCCAATAGCGCCACGCCTTTTCTTTTCGGTTTATACCTGCGGCAAGCTGCGTCGCAGGATGTTGTACATGGGAAGAGCTTTCACCGCTCCTTCCACAACACAAGTAGAGGGATTATCCACAAGATAGGCGGGGATACCCAGCGATTTCGTGAGCAATTTATCCACGCCGCGTAGTAACGCGCCACCTCCGCATAGGGCTACACCGCGATCAATGATGTCTGCTACAAGTTCAGGGGGTGTCTTCTCGAGCACACGCCGACCTGTTTCCACGATTGCCTTGAGCGGATCCTGTAAGGCCTCGACAATCTCGCCGGTTGTCAATGTAACCGGACGCGGCAGACCCGTGACTTGATCCTGCCCCTGCACTTCCATACTATTTTCGGTATCCTGCGGAACTGCGGCTCCAATTCGGACCTTGAGCTGTTCAGCGGTCACCTGACCAATCACAATCCCATATTTTCGGCGCACATAATTAACAATGGCTTCATCGAGATCCATTCCACCGGCACGCAAGGTTTCGGCAGAGACGATGCCATACATCGCCATGACCGCGGCTTCCGTGCATCCGCCTCCCAGACAAATCACCATATTTCCTGAAGGCGAATTGATTGGCAGATCCACACCCAATGCCGCCGCTAGAGGTTGCTGGATTAAATAGGCCTCGCGGCTCCCGGCTTCCAATACTGCTTCATAGACCGCGCGGCGTTCAACGCTTGTGACGCCGAATGGAACAGTGATCATCACGCGAGGCCGGAAGATGCGCATCGATCCGCTGACGCGTTGGAGCAGATAGGAAAGCAGCGTTTCCGTGATCTCGTAATCCGCGATCACCCCATTCTTCAGAGGACGTGCCACCTCAATACTTTCAGGGACACGACCGTACATATCGCGTGCCTCCTGTCCCACTGCCACCATCTTTTGATCGGCAACTTCAATTGCAACAATGGTCGGCTCTTCAGAAAGCACTTGCGTACTATCGGCGAGACGGGTGAACATCGTGCCCAGGTCTATGCCCAGGTCTTTCCGAAACATTGCCACAGTGCCTACAATTCTTAGAAATGATTTCTATTTTTGAATATCAGTTACATCGATGCATCTTGTTCAGAGAACGTATCTTTCACCTTGCGATAGCGTCGCGCAACATCCAGACGCAAATTGGAACGCCGCAAGGCAGCTTCCATCCTGAGATACGCATCATGGTCTTCTGGTTTAAGGTTCGCCAGTGCCTCTTCTGCACGCTTTTTGGCGGCCTTCGCTCGGGTAATATCAATATCTTCAACATTCTCTGCTGCATCTGCCAGGATCGTCACAATATCAGGTTGGACTTCAGCCATCCCGCCTGCTACGACGAACAATTCCTCTTTACCTTCGCGACGAACCTTGATCACGCCATACTTAAGAATAGCAAGTACGGGAGCATGATGCGGTAGAATGCCCATTTCGCCAGCCGCACCCGGCAGGACAACAATATCGACATCTCCCTGGAAGATAGTCCGATCTTGAGAAACGATTTCACATCGAATGGTCATAGTTTACATCCATGTCGTTGCGAGCGCACTTCCCTGGCACCGCACGCCAGGGCAGGTGTGCGAAGCAATCTCTTGATTTACAAGATAAATCTTATCACCGGGAGATTGCTTCGTCGCCTCAGGTTTCGACCGTTTGCGTCTCAACCATCGGCTCCTCGCAATGACATACTAGTTACGCACCCTTGGCAATTCTATCCGCCTTTTCACGCACATCTTCAATTGTACCCGCCATCATGAACGCCTGTTCAGGCAAATCATCACATTTCCCATCCAGGATTTCAC
>DASWEH010000615.1:0-7928 GCA_036394895.1 Anaerolineales bacterium | reverse complement strand
AACCCTGTGACGGTCAGCCTCTATGGCGCAGGTAATACCCTGGTGACCTCTGTGACCGCCAATCCGGATGGCACCTTCAGCCTGACCGCTCCTGGCGGGACGTACAACATCGTTGCCGCTGCCAGTGGCTTCCTCAGTGCCCAAGGCTCGGCCACGATCATCGGTGGAAGCACGAACACCAAGTCAACAGTCACATTACTGGCAGGTGACATCGATGGGAACAACGTCATCGATCAATTCGATGCTTTGACGATCGGGATGAACTACAACGCTGCCACGCCCCCTGCTGCGGATTTGAACAATGATGGTGTCATCAACGTGCTCGATCTGGAACTGCTGGCGGGTAACTATCGAGCGACTGGTCCGCTTGCCTGGGAATAGTTTTTCTAGAGATTCTTAACTCGTGGACAACATTCCACTCCTGGTAAAAGCCCCTGAGAGGACTGCCACTCTCAGGGGCTTTGTGTTCTAGCTTAGCTGAAAATGTGAGTTGGTTACACTTTAATTTTCCCGTGATTAATAAGTGCTATAATGTGGGAAACTAGGTAAATTAGATATGCGTTCTCATAGCAGGCGGCATTTTACTCTGCGAGCGCTCACTGCTTCCGCTTTTTCGTCACCCCATTAGAACACATCTTTATAGAGTAATCATTTTTTAATCTTCGTGCGCTAAGATAAGTTATATATTTTGATATCGAATGAAATTATATAGATTCTGTGTTTCGATAAGGGGCTCGTCCTCAGCCTACCGATTCTATTATGGCGGTTCCAATGGAAGCTGACATCCCGCTATTGGAAGCTGTCAGAAATATGGACAAGGAAGCGCTCGTAGAGATTTTTGATCTCTATTCCTCCGCGCTCTATAACTATGCATTGCGCCTTTGCAATGACTCGTTGAAGGCTGACCATATTGTGGGGGATGTATTCGCAAAGCTTCTGGATCAGTGTTCCACAGGCAATGGACCGACCACAAATTTGCGGTCGTATCTTTACGAGACGACTTATCATCTCATCATTGACGAAGCGCGCTCCAATCATCGTGAAGCTCCCCTGGAAATCGTCGATTTCCTGCGAAACGATGGATATTCGGTACTCGTAAATTTAGAGAATCGAATGCTATTTGACGCTGTGATCGTCGCCATCAAGCATAAATTGACTGAAGACCAACGTCATGTAATCATTTTGCGTTTCCTGGAAGGATTCAGTTTGCGCGAAACTGCTGACATCATGGGAAAAGAAGTTTATAATGTCAAGGTAATCCAAAACCGTGGAGTCGCGAAACTGCGCAAGGCTCTTCTCGGAAACAAGGTAGTTTGAATGACAGCCACACCTTCTCCACAGGATCAAGAGATCATCGAAATCCTAACGAGACTGGAAACTCTTAAAGCTGAGTATCCGCCCGAATTATTAGCCGCTAGACGGGCAGCTTTTATTGCTCAGATAGAAGAGCGCATGGAAATTGGGGTTAAAGAAGAGCTTCCTTCCGAAACTCAGATTACAGAAGCTCTGGGAAGTCTTAAAAACGTTGATTCTGAGTATCCTGCCGAATTATTGGCTGCCAGACGGGCAGCTTTCCTCGCGCAAGCTAAGCAACAAAAAGAGATAGGGGTTAAAGAAGAATTGCCTTCCAAAGTCCAGGTGATCGAGGTTTTGGAACGTTTGAAAGCTGCTCCAACTGAATATCCTCCCGAATTATTGACTGCCAGACGTGCCGCTTTCCTGGCGCAGATCGAGCAGCATAATCAGGTTGAGGTTGTGGAGGAAATGCCTGTACAAAGTGCAAGGCTCATTAGCCTCTTTGATCGTTTGAAATCCATCGAAATCGAATATCCGCTTAAGTTATGGACAGCTAGGCGGGCGGCGTTCCTCAAGCAAATTTCACGGGAAAGCATTAGCATCCTGGACGCACTGCGGTCTGCCTTGCAGAACATACTTGATCAGCTAAAGACTCCACAAGCGCCGCTGATGAAGTTGATGCGGTCCTCTCTGATCGTCGCGGGTATCCTTGTGGCTGCATTTGTCGGAACGTTGTTATATGGAAATCAAGGCAGTAAATTGTTCAGCCCTGTTCTGGCTCAAACTGACGTCTCTCAACCTGTTGCTGCTATAAATACTGTTGGAGCCGCCGAAGTAATTTGCAAGCCTGGTTATTTGCCGCCCCTATGTTTGGCGCAGGAATTTGATAAAGCCCAGGATCTGACGTTCCAAGGGAATGGTTCGGCGCGGCCGGCTGTCGCCAAAGATACAATCCCAGGTTACAGTGATATTCATCAGGCTTCCTATGTTAACGATGGCCTTTATGGGGCCGGAGCGAGCTGGATCAGTAATAGCCCTTATAGCTGGATCAAGATAGATCTCGGTAAGACAACGACGATTAACACAATCACATTTGGACGAGACCGCCTGGGGAATTATAACGATCGGGATCCGGGTCAATTTGTGATTGCTGTGGCTCTCCATGATAATGTTTACGCGGATGGGAACAGCAGTAACGACTTTTTTGAATATACCAAAGTCTATGATTCGAAACAGGCTGGCTTCGATGGCGTTGTTTCCGGTTCAGAGACCATTCAGGCAAACTTTGTTCCAACCGAGGCGCGATTCGTCAAGATCACCTTCCAGAACGCAGGAGCAGCCATTGACGAAGTGGAAGCGTTCATGGTGCAGCCACCCTCATTAGTCTACATCCCCACTCAAAAATCCAAAGACAATCAGCCACGCTCCACCTGGACTCCGATCCCAACAGATACATTGTTTCCAACGGATACGCCGACGCCGATCCCAACAGATACACCGTTGCCAACAAGCACGCCGACTCCGATTCCAACCAACACACCCACGGATGTACCGACCAACACGCCTACAGATATTCCCACAAATACACCGCGTCCAACCAACACGCCAACAGATATACCGACCAATACACCGCGGCCAACCAACACACCTACTCCACACCCAACCAACACACCAACGGATATACCGACCAATACACCACGTCCAACCAACACGCCTACTCCATACCCAACGGACACGCCATTCCCCACGGATACCGCCGCACCACCGACCAACACTCCATTCCAGCCAACGAATACTCCGGAGCCAACCCTCGCTCCCACCGAGACGCCATTTGTGCCGACTGGATCTTAGTCTCGTCGCTGTGCTTGAAATGAGCCCCTGAAAGGATATCCCTCAGGGGCCTTTGTTTATTCCTGCCGCGCAACAATTTTTTTCAACACCATTTACTCGGCTCTCCCGCACTTGGCGGGAAAAAGCTCAAACACGAAGGACACTAAGTACACAAAGGGGGAACAAGGTGCGCTTCTACGGGCTTTTTTCCTTCGTGACTTTTGTGTACTTCCCTGGCACCGTGCGGCTTAAGCCGTACCAGTGCAGGTGTGTGGTTAGAAAGGTTTTCCCGTTAAAAACGGTAGAACCATTTACTCAAGGGACCAGGAATCGAATACAATCAGTTACCATCGCTGTCCCACTTTGAAGCACTATCTTACAATTGGGAAATGAGGAATGAGCATGGCTGAAACGATGTATTTCCAATGGCAAAATGAAGTCCTGTTGAAGACCATCTACCCTTTGCGGGAGATGAAGCTGCGCGATTTCCTCGTCTACTACAAGGAGATCGATCTCTGGGCGGAATACAAGGATAAGAAGATCGAGGATCTTCAAGCGGATGTTCAGACGTATATTGCTGCGCGTGAAAGTGGACTGGTGACCGCTTATAAATCCTATCAGACTCTGTATGCCTATTTCACGAAGGAAGATGTTCGCACGCAGTACCTAGCGAAATACAAACTCACGGATGAAACCGAGCTGGCCAAGGTCAAGGAACTGCATCGCACGTTCATGACGTATTTGCCCAAGTATGCCGACGTTCGCAAGGAAAAGTATTTCGTAACGCAGCAAGTTTCTTTATGGGAGGGATATCGTAAAAGTGTAGCTCAACTCGTCGCTCAAAAACAGCGCCGGTTGAATGTGATGCTTCCCACGCATCCGAGCCGACCCAAAGAAACGCAGGAATTACAGAAGCTGCAAAATGTGACGCTTGCCATTGTGGAAGAGGAACTCGGGCGTTTGTATTCCTTTGTTTCCACCTACAATAAGATCGAAAAGCGCAAGCTGGACTACTTCAAGGCGAAACAATCTGCAGAATTGGGAAGCAAAGGCGTTCGTACTAAACTGGATGGTGTGCACACGCGGCGCAAACCTGTGGAGACAAAACAGAAAGAGATATCGGCTGCCTTGGCCCGCCTCAAAACTCCGCCGCAGCTTGCTTCCGTTCAAGGCTATTTTTCCAGCGAGGATGTCTCCGATCAGATCCGCAAGCAATTTCCTCAGGCAGATTCGTCCCTGACTGCTGCGGTCAACGGCGTACATAAACAATTGGCTGTCGCGTTGCGCACCCTCAAAGATGATGCAGTCAAGCTGATTACCGTCAAAAACCATTTTTTCAAATTACAGGAACAGCAGCAGGTCTTTCAAAAGGAAGT
Organism: Anaerolineales bacterium; assembly: GCA_036394895.1. Taxonomy (GTDB): domain Bacteria; phylum Chloroflexota; class Anaerolineae; order Anaerolineales; family Villigracilaceae; genus Defluviilinea. The sequence continues at coordinate 3,426 of DASWEH010000615.1, read as the reverse complement.
CACCGCATTGGACACTCAACTGCGTAACATGCCGGAGAACTGGGCGCAGAGAGGAGAAAAACAAGCCCGGCTGGACCTGTTAAGAAAAGCAGGGTTGCCTGTCATTGAAACAGAAATAGAAAAACTGCGCGATTATCAAGCCGCGTTTGAATATTCCAAGAAATCACAGGCAGAGCTGGCGCAAATGATCCAGGCCAAGGAGAAGGAACTGCTCGGAGTGCAGCAAACCAGCACTCAGCTTGGAAAAGAAGCGGCGGACCTTGAGGAACAACTCAAATCCATTGAGTCTGTTCTCAACACCTCAGAAAATGAATATCTTGTCCATTATTCACCTGACCAGCCGATCACCGTCAAGGATATTGTGCGCGGCAAGGTCGAAGAATACAAAGCCTCTTTGGCACAAAAAAGTCATTTTCAACTTTTGGAAGAGATTGTCCAGCGCTTCATCAAAGAGCCTCGACGATACCCGCTCTGGCTCCAGTATATGGTTATCCATTTTTCAGGGATGCGCTATGCAACCGCGCATGGTTCCTGGGCAGACCCAAAAGACCTGTTGATCAATTTGCGCACGGCTGCGCTTGAAAAAGATTTCAAGAAACTGGACGATGATGCCATTGAAGCAATGAGTCAGGAACGGCTCAGCGTGTACGAAACGCCGAATGTTTCAAACCCGAATGCTCCAAAACTCTCCCGGACGACCGATGAAAAATGGAAGGAGAAAATCGCTTTTCACCTGAGGGGATTGAAATCCCCCAGCGACTATCATCAGCGCAAGGCATTATTTGATCTGCGTCTGGATGAGGAAAATTACGAAGTCGAATCCATGACACCCACAGAGGCATTGGAAGCACTCGAGTCGATCAAGGATATGCTCCCAGACTGGATGTGGAAGGAAATTGTCAAACTGACGGACTTGCGTGTGAAACAAGCCACTGATCCCAATTGGGAGAAGCTGACCCAGGAAGAGGAAGATCAAAAGAACGAAGCGCAGTATGCGGGATTCCGCGAGATCATGAACAAGTGGAAGCAAGACCATCTCACCGGTTGGCGTGAAGAGCATGACCAGTCCAATCGGCTGATCGTCACGCGCTCGGTCTGCAATGAGGTAGCTGAGCAAATCCAGCACCTGCGCGGGTGGTCGCCGTCCGGAGGACTCACTGCCAAAGCGCCCTGGTACATGAAAAATGAAAAAGAAGCGAAAATCCCGGGAACGCCGCGCCCATACTTTATCAGCCCTACTTCGGCAAAGGATTACAACGTGGGCGCCAGCATTTTGTGGGTGCGCTTCGTCAACGAGCTTCCGAATCCGTGGCGGGTCGCGCATCCGCTGCAAACCAAGAATGGTGTGGGCTTGATCCCTGCGAAATTCCTTGGAAAACGAGCGGGGACGGGGAACTGGACCTATACACAAAGTGATGTGGTTCAGCGATCACGCACGCGCGTTAATGAAAAGAAGCAGACCGCCAGAGATCAGCAATGGCTGCGCTGGATTCATGAGGCAACTGTTGCCGAAGTGGCGGAAACGGCAGATGGACCGGTCGTCCTGACCTTTGAAACAGCTTTGCCTTACGATGATCCGCGTCTCTCGGCAGTAGGTGTATTCAAACATGACCTGTCCAACCTGATGTGGGACGGCGGTGAGGAAACCTACAACGGATCGTTTGTGGGCTATTTACCGGAGGGGCAAGTCCCTGCCAGCGATCTCGAAGAAATGCTGGATTGGAATCATATCCTGCTCAAACCATTCATGCCACCGGCCCAAATGGACGCATATAAGAAGAACTATATTCAAAGGAAGTAGCAGCCTCGCGGCAGGAATTTTGGTGAAGCGCTTGAATTCCGTTTTGACTTGTGCTACACTGATACAAATTTCTAGAAGGAAGGAGGTACGATCTTATGAAAACAATTCAAAAGAATCACTTGTTAGAGATGCAGATACCTCCTGTTGTCGCGCTCATTTAAACCGTAATTCGGTTTTCGTTTGTCTCGTAACCGCAGGCTGATGCATAGACCTGCGGTTTTACTTTCTTATATGATATGTAGGGAATAAAGAAAATGTCTGTCATTGAAGTCAAACAACTGACCAAAGTATTTAAGATCCCGAAAAAGGAACCGGGTTTGGGTGGCGCGGTGAAAGGACTTTTTCATCCGCAGTATCAAAATAAGACTGCGGTGAATGAGATTAACTTCAAGCTGGATGCGGGCGAAATCGTCGGTTATATCGGCGTGAACGGCGCGGGCAAATCCACCACGATCAAAATGCTAACGGGCGTTCTGATGCCCACCAGCGGAAGCATCAAAGTGCTGGGGCGCGACCCGCATAAACAGCGCGTAGACAATGCGCACGACATTGGCGTGGTCTTCGGTCAGCGCACGCAGTTGTGGTGGGATCTGGCGCTGATCGAGTCGCTGAATCTGATTGCCAAGATCTACAACGTCCATCCGGTTAGATACAAGCTGATGCTTAATCAATTCACGGAGACACTCGAACTCGATGAACTGCTCAAGATCCCGGTGCGCAACATGTCGCTTGGGCAGAAGATGCGCTCTGAGTTGGCTGCCGCGCTGATCCATGAGCCGCGCGTCGTTTATTTGGATGAACCCACCATCGGCTTGGATTTGATCGTCAAGGAACGCATCCGTGACTTCATCAAGGCGCAATGTATCTCCAAGAGTATGACCGTCATCCTGACCACGCATGATCTCGGCGATATCGAGGAGTTATGCCGGCGTGTAATCATCATCGATGACGGGCGCATCATCTATGATGGACCGATTGAGACTATCAAAAAGAAATTCGGCAAATTCCGCGAGATCACGTTCGAAACCGTCGAAGATGTGAAGAGGCTTGACCTGCCAGACGGAGCGGAAATGCTCTCCACCGATGATCACAAAGTGCAGATCCGTTTTGACCGCACAATCAGTACTGCCAGCAAGGTAGCCGGCGCAGTCATGAACCAGGTCGATGTGCGCGATTTCTCTCTCTCGGAGCCGGAACTCTCTGATATCGTCAAGCAGATTTACAACGGCGCGCTGGACAGGGAGGCGCGATGATCCAGACTACCAGACGGCATCTCTCCGTCTACACGGCGATCCTTGCGATGATTCCCAAAGTATTCATGGCGTATCAATTGTGGTTTTGGATCGGGCTGGTTCTGAATGTAATCAGCATGGCGATCCTGGTCTATTTCTGGCGCGCCATCTATGCTAATACCAGCACAATCTCTGGGTTGGCGCAGAACCAGACCATCAACTATATCTTGCTCGCTTTTATCTTCATGCCACTCACCAGCAACGACCTGATCTGGGAATTTGGCAGTAATCTGCGCGAAGGCACGATCATTCACCATCTCTTGCGCCCGATCAATTTCCAGGGCATGAACTATGCCCAAATGCTGGGTGGACTCGTGACGCGCCTCATTTTGC
>DASWEH010000614.1:0-4838 GCA_036394895.1 Anaerolineales bacterium | reverse complement strand
CTTCTGGGTTGGATGCGCCCGCTTCGATCATTCTGACCGACGCGCCTGATTCGGTTAAAGAATTAGTTTCATCCACCGGGGCAAAAGTCATCAGTCGGGATGGTTTGAATCCTGCTGATTATGAATCGCTTAGTAAAGAACTGACTAACGGTGTCGGCTTCGATGACATCGTGATCTTGAATCCGTCTTCTGCAAGTGATGTGAGCCAGATCGCGCGCTTCATCGCTCGTCGTGGCACATGCAACCTGGTTGGCACAAAACCTCTGGATGGACTCGTGCAGGTTGACTTAGGTCGCCTTCATTACGATTACATTGCTTTCGTTGGAAACAATGGCACAGACATTGCTGCCTCTTACGGCGAAGCCCGCAACCGGTGTGAATTGCGCGCCGGTGGTTCAACTGTCTTCATCGGCGCGGGCGGTCCCATGGGACAAATGCACGTCCAGCGCGCCCTCGAACTGACAGATGGACCGAAACTCGTCATTGCAACAGAAGTCAGTGATGAGCGTTTGCAGGTCTTGAAAGATATGTTTACACCATTGGCTGAGAAACATGGCCGTAAGTTGCTTTTCTTTAACCCAAATGCTTCAAAGCAATCCTTCCATGATTTTGTGATGGAAGCTACCGCGAATCAAGGTGTGGACGATGTCGTGGTCAGTGTACCTGTTGCCGCCTTGATGGAAGAGGGTGACACCGTCATGAAGCCGGATGGGATGATGGTGCTCTTTGCCGGCGTTCCCAATGGCATGCTGGGAAAAGTTAATCTCAGCAATGTGTATCTCTCCAACGCGCAATACACAGGCACATCTGGTCTCACGATTGATGATCAGGCCTCAGTTATGGCGCGCAGAGTTGCAGGGACGCTTTCGCCGGGTCGTTCCGTGGCGGCTGTCGGTGGACTGGAAACGGCGGCCGATGCGATTGAGTCAGTGATCGAAGGGAAGTATCCGGGCAAGGTTGTCATCTTCCCGCAAATCCGCAATCTGCCGTTGACGGGACTCAAAGAACTCAAGGAACGTCTGCCTGAAGTTGCTGAAAAACTAGGCGAACATCTGATGTGGACGAATGAGGCGGAGGAAGTACTCATTGAGAAACTGTGGGAGAAGCCCTGATATTGGAGTCAAACGTCTCCAGACTTTTGATTTCCAACGTCTGGAGACGTTGAGTCCCATTTGGAAAAAACTATGATCTACACACTGACCCTCAACCCTGCTGTTGACCGCGAATTGACCGTGCCCGCCATGGAATTTGATTCCGTTCTGCGAGCCAGCGAGTCACGCGTCGATTTTGGTGGCAAAGGATTCAATGTTTCGCGGCTGCTCAAAGGGATGGAATCCTCAAGTACCGCTGTAGGATTTTTAGGCGGACGCGCGGGCGAGTTATTGCAGGATGGATTGCAAAGCCTTGGCATCGGCACAGACTTCGTCTGGGTGGCTGAAGAAACGCGTACGAACGTGAGCATTGTGACTCAATCGCACGATCATTACATCAAAGTCAATGAAAAGGGTCCGCTCGTTAACGAAGCCAAACAAAAGGAATTACTGGATAAGATCGACTTGCTGGCAAAGCCAGGGGATTGGTGGGTGCTGGCAGGCAGTTTGCCGCCTGGTATTGAGAATGATTTTTATGCTCGTATTGTGAACGTACTGAACAAACATGAGTCTCATGCCATTCTCGATACCTCTGGTGAATCTTTAAAATTTGGTTGCGCAGAGAAACCGTATCTCGTCAAGCCCAATGCAGAAGAAGCGCGTGCTCTCACGGGATTGTCTATGGAGACCCCTTCTGAGATCGCCACTGCCGCCGCAGAGATCCGCAGGATCGGCGCGCAAAACGTGGTTGTCTCCATGGGCAAGGCTGGCGCGTTGTCGCACACTTCCGAAGGGACATGGTTGACCCACAGCCCGAAGATCAAAGAGAAAAATCCCATCGGCGCGGGTGATTCGATGGTTGGCGGCTTGGTCTGGGCATTGACTCGGGGAATCCCATTGAAGGAAGCCCTGGGGTGGGGCGTCGCCAGCGGAGCTGCGACTGCCAGCCTGCCTGGGACCGAAGTGGGCTCACGTCCCTTGATCGAGGAGCTGTACTCCCAGGTCCGGTACGAACGACTCGAAACTGTATAAACATCGTCCCCTCGAAATGAGGCGAAAATGGAAATCATCATCAATCCGAATGTCGCCTATTTGTTGATCTTCACAGGGGTAATGCTGTTGTTGATCATGTTCAACGATACGAAATATTCATTGCCCAAGGTCGGCGTAATGGCTATTTGTATCCTGGCAGGCGTAGCTGAATTTTTCGTCCTTGATGGAAATGCCTGGGCGTTTTTGATCGTGGCTCTCAGCCCACTGCCCTACTTCATTGTCATGCGTCAGGAGCGTCTGCACAATCCATTGTTCCTGTTCACGATCTTCATGCTAACCATAGGATCAGTGTATCTTTTTGTCGATGAAAATCGACGTCCGCTTGTCAATCTGGGACTCGCAGGAACTGTTTCCTTGTTTGGCGGTATGTTTATCTGGCTCACTGTTCAGCGTACGCGGACTGCAGGGAAAGCGCCGCTGATCGGCGATACATTAGTTGGAATGACCGGACAGGTCTGGATCGCAATTGAGCCGTTCTCAAGCGGTTCTGTAAGGATCGAAGGAGAGCTTTGGCGAGCACGCAGCAAAGAGACGCTCCCAGCCGGCACATTGGTGCGAGTGATCAGGCAGGATGGGATTACGCTGACTGTCAAGAAAGTTGAAAATATTAAGGCCCCTAATGAAAAGTGAGTGAATATGCCATTCGAACAACATAAAGAAAAGAATTATGCCAAGGATGCGCAAAGCATCTACCAGGCGGCGTTGAAAGCCACCGCAAAATTGGAAGGAAGGATTATCTCCTCTGTGCCAGAAGCATTTCGTTTGACCGCCAGATTCCCGAAAACCATTCTGGGACAGGTCCTTGGTGAGCGCACGGAACTCTCATGCGAAGTGCGCGCCAATGGGGAAGCTGGCACGGTCGTTGTAGATGCATTTCCACTGGATGCGGTGGAACGCAAACTGATGTTCGGCGCGCGCAAAGGCGTTACGCAGACCGTTGTCACATGGTTCATTGCCCATTTGGAAAATAATCTCGGATTGCCTCCAGCCAAGTAAACGACGCTCATACACTGACGACGCGAGACAATTAATATCCTTCCAAGAGGGCGACGGACTCTGTGATCGCCCTTTTGATTTCTGTAATCCATTGGAGTCGAAATGGCTGATCAAAAAGCAACGCGCATTTACATGGTCCGTCACGGCGCAACCAAACTTAGCGCCGAAGACCGATTCGCAGGCGCAGTGGATGTTGAACTTTCTGAGGAAGGCAAATTCCAGGTAGCCCAGTTGGCGGAACGACTGGCGGATGATTCCATTAAGGCGATCTATTGCAGCCCCATGACGCGCACCATCCAAACCGCAGCCATCCTGGCCAGCCCGCACAATCTTTCTTTGACTCATCGGGAGGGTTTGCGCGAAATTAATCACGGGCATTGGGAAGGAATGCGCCGCGCGGACGTTGAAGCCCAATTCCCCGAGGAATATGCCGCATGGGAGGAAGATCCACTGACGTTTGCACCTCAGGGTGGGGAGGCAGGTGTCAACGTGATTGCCCGTGCTTTGCCTGTGATCCGCGAGATTGTTTTGGAGCATCGCGGACAAAATGTGCTGATTGTTTCTCATAAAGCAACCTTACGGTTGATCATCAGTAGCATGCTGGGTTTTGATGCCCGGGGGTACCGCGACCGCCTCGACCAATCTCCAGCTTGCCTGAACGTACTTGACTTCAAAGATCCTGTGCGGGCGCGTCTGATGTTATTCAACGATGTCTCGCATTATGTTGACCAACCTCTACGGTCTTCGGGAAGGCTTTCAAAATGGTGGGATACGCCTCAAGTGTAGAAATTTTCCAGACCTAAATCTCGAAGAGAAAGAAGGCGCTTGGTATTTGCCGAGCGTCTTTTGTTTTTTGGGTATTTAGCCCTTTCTAGGCGGTGAGTCAATTAATCTGTCAATTAATGACAACTTTGTCAATTAACCTTTTGATACATTAGACACAGATCAACCAACGTATGCGGATCCGATATCCGCAACCCAGAAGGAGAAAAAATGGATACAAAACAGATCGAACTCGTTCAGGCTTCATTTCAACTAGTACGCCCAATGGCGGATCAGGCAGCTGAGATTTTTTATCGTCGTTTGTTTGAAATTGCCCCTCAGTACCGCTCGCTCTTCAAGCATGACATGAAAAAGCAGGGCGCGATGCTCATGAGCACGCTCGGACTGGCCGTTGGCAGCTTGAATAATCTCGAAGCGATTCTGCCCGCCGTCCGGTCGCTTGGGCAGCGTCACGCCGGTTACGGTGTGACAGCCGAGCACTACCAGCCCGTTGCAGAAGCCTTCTTATGGACTCTGGAATATGCCCTTGGCGAGGCGTTTACTCCCGAACTCAAGGAAGCCTGGGTCGAGGCGTACACGACCCTCGCAACCGTTATGATCGAAGCCTCCGAAGCAGTCCCGGCCTAACATGCTTATCGGTATATTCTGCTGGTAATTGGATCAGTGAGAATTGACAGTCAGGCTTTGTAACAAAAAGGAGCAGTCCATGAAATTGACCTGCTCCTTTTTGGTTGAACTGTTTTCGAGGCGGGAAAGACCGAACGGATCATCCACGTTTCATTAACTGTCAGCCGCGTTGCTCATCGCTTCAATTAAAGTATCGAATGCTTCAGACCAGGCAGCTTTCAGCGTGGGGATAAATTCATCGTTCAAATGTTTTTCGAGTGCCCATAGGAATGATTCCTTGGCATAGCG
>DASWEH010000613.1:0-3019 GCA_036394895.1 Anaerolineales bacterium | reverse complement strand
GGTGGCAATCGTCAAAGCGGATTGGGACGCGAGGGCGTCCGATTTGCAATGGAAGATATGACCAATATTCAGATGGTTGCGATTCGATTGAACTCGTAAATAAACTCGTAAACCCATCCACAGGAGAATCAAATGAACTATAAACTATGGATTGATGGTAAGTGGGAAGATACAAAAGGTGGGAGTGTCATGTCGATTGAAGATCCCACCACGGGGAAGGAAATTGCTAAGGTGATCGATGCGAGCCGCGAGGATGTGGATCGCGCGGTGCAGGCCGCAAAGCGCGCCTTTTATGATGGACGCTGGTCGAAACTATCTCCGGGTGAACGCTCTAAGATCATCTGGAAACTGGCAGATCTGCTCGAAGCCAATGCCGAATCACTTGCAAAACTTGAGTCTGATAACACAGGCAAGCCCTATCAATACGTCAGCCTGGGCGGCGATATCCCTTTTGCTGTGGACAATTTACGCTTTTTTGCAGGTGCAGCGCGCGATACGCATGGATCTCACGCCGGTGAGTTTATGCCTGGCTATACCTCCATTTATCGGCGTGAGCCAGTCGGGGTGGTCGGTCAAATTACACCCTGGAATTATCCGCTAATGATGGCCGCCTGGAAGATTGGTCCTGCCTTGGCTGCCGGATGTACGATTGTCCTCAAACCTGCACCTGGCACACCTCTGACTACTCTGAGGTTTGCTGAGCTGATCAAAGAGGCCGGCATTCCTGACGGCGTGGTGAATGTCATTTCTGGTGGCAACGATACGGGTCAGGCGATTGTCGAGCATCCCGATGTGCGGATGGTCAGCCTGACTGGTTCCACAGGGACTGGGAAGAAAATCATGAAGACTGCGGCGGACACACTCAAACGCGTCCACCTTGAATTGGGCGGCAAGGCCCCTATCATTGTGTTTGATGACGCAGATCCGGAATTGGTCGCGCTAAAAGCTTCGCTGGCAGCGACACTGAATACGGGTCAGGACTGTACAGCAGCCACTCGTCTATATGTTGAAAAAAGCAAAACCAAAGTAATGCAGGATGCGGTTGTCGAAGCCATGAAGAATATTAAGATTGGTCTACCTTTTGATGAGGGTGTCCAAATGGGTCCGCTGATCTCGCGTGTCCAGCGCGAGCGCGTATCTGGCTATGTGGATCGTGCCAAAGCCCAGGGCGCAAAAGTGCTCACCGGTGGTGGTGTGCCCAGTGGATTTGATAAGGGCTATTACTACGAACCAACGGTCATCGCCGGTGTTCAACAGGATTGGGAAATCGTTCAAAACGAAGTCTTCGGGCCTGTTGTGACAGTTCAGGAATTTGACGATGAAGTCGACGCGCTTACCAAAGGTAACGATGTGCTCTACGGACTGGCTGCATCTGTTTTCACGAAAGATATTGGACGTGCTATGCGCCTCTCTTCCCAACTAGAATTTGGTACGGTTTGGATCAACGATCATCTGCCTCTGGCCTCCGAAACCCCGCATGGTGGATTCAAGCAATCCGGTTTTGGCAAGGATCTCTCCGCCGAAGCGATTGGCGACTACCAGATCACGAAACATGTGATGATAGCCCAATAATCAATCTGGCTTCCCTGGCGAAAGGTACTTATGACCACAAATACTCTCTACGAACAAAACTTCTCGCATATGTCTCCCATCTGGAGTCGCATCTTCAACTTTGTCGCAGAACGAGCAGAAGGCTCCTACATCTACACGGATGATGGACGGAAACTTCTGGACTTCACCTGCGGCATTGGCGTGACCAACACAGGTCATTGCCATCCGAAGGTTGTCGAAGCGATTCGCGAACAAGCGGGAAATTTTATCCACGCTCAAGCCAATCTCGTTATCCATAAACCGATGCTGCAACTGATCGAAGAGCTGCGCACCATTGTGCCGCCTTCGATTGATTCATTCTTCTTTGCTAATTCTGGCGCCGAAGCCGTCGAGAACGCCATCAAAATTGCCAAAGTCGCGACGGGCAGACAGAACGTGATCGTGTTCAGCGGTTCCTTCCATGGACGCACGGCTGGCACGATGGTGTTGACTACCTCCAAGACTGTATATCGCTCGGGCTTTGGCCCCTTGCCATCGGGGGTGTATGTCGCGCCATTCCCCTACGCTTTCCGATTGAAGATGACGGAAGCAGAAGCATCCGAATATGCGCTGGATCAACTCGAATATTTGCTTGCCTCGCAGACTGCTCCAAAAGAGACTGCCGCGATTTTAGTGGAATCCGTTTTGGGCGAAGGAGGCTACGTCGTTCCACCGGTCTCTTTTATGAAAGGCTTGCGCGAGATTTGTGATAAGCATGGGATTATGCTCATCTTCGACGAAGTCCAATCGGGGTTTGGACGAACTGGGAAATGGTTTGCCTTCGAGCATTATCATGTGGTGCCAGATATCATCACTGCGGCGAAGGGGCTTGCCTCAGGCATGCCGCTTTCAGGGGTATTTAGCCGCACGGACATCATGTTGAAGCTTGATGTCGGTTCCATTGGTGGGACCTACGGCGGAAATGCAGTGGCCTGTGCCGCAGGCGCGGCCACCATCCGCGCGATGCGCGAGGAGAATATGCTGGAGAATGCAACAGAGCGCGGCATCCAGTTGATGACAGGTCTGCGAAAGTTTCAGGAGGAATATTCGCAGATTGGCGATATACGCGGGAAGGGCTTAATGATCGGCACCGAATTTATCGTGGATGGCAAACCCAGCAAAGCCAAACCGCTTGCGAAAGAGATTATTCATGCCGCCGAAGATCGTGGTCTACTGTTGCTCTCCTGCGGGACCTATGACAATACCATCCGCTGGATTCCGCCAATTAATGTGACATCTGAGCAGATCAAGGATGGGCTCAATATTTTTGAAAGCGCGTTGAAGGAAGTGATAAAGTAGACAAGAAAACAGGTACACACGGAGACAGATTCAAGAATTGTTTACTTGTGTACTTGTCTACGTCTATACAGATCTCTCAAACATCATGACTGAAGTCAATCGACTCAAACTTACGCAACTTCTCCAAGCC
>DASWEH010000612.1:0-11210 GCA_036394895.1 Anaerolineales bacterium | reverse complement strand
TGCCCATCTGCCCTGCCCCAAAGAGGATGTGGGCCGGGGAGCGCGGGTCGAAGTCCTCATCGTTTTGCAGCAAGAAGTGTGTGCTCGTGCCTTGATACTCCGACACCGAGTGAGCGTCGCCGTCAGCATCTGCTGCAAATTGCGTCTGGGAGATCAGGATGGGGTTCGTCACGTCGCTGATATCAAATGTAAGGACGCCCAAGTCCCAGTACGAGACGTAGGCTTTCGTACCATCTTCACTAGCCCGTGCGCTGTGATCGAACCTAGAGCCGAAACTCCCCAGTCCAAAGAATGGTCCCGGAGATAGCCCATGCGCGCCAGCACCCCATTGGCTAACTTGGACTGGATTGCGCGGGTCCGTGACATCGACAATGCGGAAGTCGCCATCGGGAACTGGATCAAACCATTCACTAAATGGGACCGCTAGCAGGGCGTAGACATTGGCACCCCGTTGGAAGAGATCAAGCTCGTGTACACCACCACCGCCGTGTGACACGCCGAGGAAACTCAGTTTCCGTGGTTGATACGGATTTGTTACATCCCAGAACTCGGGGCCGAACTGTTGCCGGTCGAGCGCACGCTGCGCACCGCAACGTTGGATGCCGACAGCCAGCAAGTCACCGGTGAAGAAGGGCGTCGAGACATGGCGGACAACCATATCTTCGGCACTTGTGCCGGAACGTTTGGCAAGCGCACCAATGACGCGCGGCGCGCTTAAATCGGAGACATCAATGATCTTGACACCTCGGCCGGTGCAGGGATCGGCCCACGTGCCCACGTAGGCGAAATCACCGTGCACCCAGACATCGCCATTGGTGTCTTGTGCACCGAGATCGTTGTGACCAAGCACCTCAAAGTTTTCGGCGAGACCTGGCGTTGGGTCAGAGGGCGGGCCCTGGTTGACCAGACCATAGGCCCGGGCACGATCATTGAGCGCATTAAGCGCGTTCTGTAGACCGAAGTCTCGCTTGCTGTTAGGCGGTGATCCAGCCGAAGCGGCCTGAACCCCGACGATAAGGATGATAATGATAAGCGAGAGCCGCGCAAGGGTGAAAGTTATCCGCCCGCCTGAGAATAGACTAAAAAGCGAAATATTCATGAAACACCTCCACTTGTGGATAGCGTGATTCTAAACAAATCACACTAACGGTTCGTGCAAACTTTAAGAAAAAGGTCATGTGATATGACTTATAGACAGGCTCCTTTCTCTGTTTTGTGCATTTTTTACCGTAAGGTGTCATTTAATTGCGGCAATGGTGCTAGGTGGCATGAGCGCGAATTTGTAACTTGGAAGGTGACACTTTTCGATGTCACTGTGATTAATTTGGATTGAAGTTGTCTAAATTATAGCAATTTAGCTTTACGAATTCAAGTATGAAACGATTGGTGTTTTGCGAAATCGTGATTTAGTAAGGTAGTGGATCATAGCATGGGCGAGTATGTTCGCGGTGGTGTTCACACGAAGACAGTTGAAGGTTGGTCAGCTCGTTCTCAGGCTTGATTACGTCAGATGCGAAACATAGATATTATTTCTGTAATTATGATGACAGCTGACGCATTGACCCATTTTTGATTTTGATTTATAGTTTGCATACCCCATCCCCCCCGGGGGGATAGGGATTATACATATATCAGAAACCTAGAGTCCAATATGGAAAACAAAAACACCCTACACCGTTTAAAAATTATTGAGGGTCATTTGCGCGGTGTGATCCGTATGGTGGAAGAGGATACCTATTGTATCGATGTTATTCGTCAAATTCAGGCGATTGACGCCTCTTTGAACAAGGTTAGCACCCAGATTTTGGAAAATCATCTAAATTCGTGTGTGATCGAAGCAATAAATGGAAATGACCCCAAAGAGCGCGAGCGCGTACTGAAAGAAATTACCGAAGTATTTGGAATGTCGACAAAGGTGTAAATTTTTTTAGAGGAAACTAACGATGTTGAGAAAAATGTTCTTTATACTGGTTCTTTCTCTACTGTTGGTGGGGTGTGGAGCAAAAGCAACGCAAGCGGCAGCAACGGAAATAACAGTGGAGACCACCGATTTTGCTTACAGCCCCGCATCCATTACAGTACCTGTCGGTCAACCAGTCACATTGACCCTTAAAATTTGGGCGCAGCCGAGCATGATTTTGTGGTTGAAAAAATAAATGTGACGGATGTAAAGGCAAGCAACACCGGCCCTGCCATGCAGCATCAGATGGGTGAGATGCCAGACTATGACTTACATTTTTTTGCCCCAGCAGGAGATAAAGCTGTTTTGAACTTTACAGCTTCGGAACCCGGAACCTATGAAATCTTTTGCTCTATCGAAGGACACAAGGAAGCTGGAATGATAGGCAAATTGATTGTGGTTGACCAAGAATAAAAAGGTTAGGAGATAATCATGAGTACTATTACTTACAACGTTCCAGCTATTCATTGCAGTCACTGCACCCACACCATCGAAATGGAAGTAGGGGAGCTACCAGGCGTCCAACATGTCAAGGCAGATTTGGATACCAAAAAGGTGCAAGTCACATTCGATACACCTGCCAGTGAAGAGAAGATCAAGGCTTTGCTAGCAGAGATTGAGTATCCCGTTGAAGGATTGATTACGCTGTAAAAATAGAAAGCGTTGCTTCCAAGCAAATAACACAGAATAAATATGCAACTATTGAAAGGAGTTCCAGATGCCACACACTATGGGACATGAAATGAGTGCAGAGATGAAAGAATGCATTCAAAACTGTACAGACTGTCACAACATCTGCGTGGAGACGCTCGCATACTGTCTACAGATGGGGAGCAAACACGTTGAGGCTTCTCACTTGAAAAGTCTCTTGGATTGCGGCGATACATGTCGTATCAGCGCAGACTTTATGCTACGCAGTTCCGACTTGCACCCGCAAGTCTGTGGTGTATGCGCCGAAGCATGCGCGCGCTGCGCAAAGAGCTGCGAGCAATTCGGTGACGATGCACAAATGAAGGCTTGCACAGAGTCGTGCCGTCGCTGCGCAGAGTCGTGCCGTGAGATGTCGAAAATGAAAATGTAGTTCGTTGGCTTCGCTGGCTGTACGCCAAGCGCCTACTCGCGTGTTATTGCCTCATAGTAGTCCGAAAAGACACTAATGAGAGATGTAAGCGCGCGACAGATGATTGATTACACTATAAAATTTGGGGGCATTGAGCCCCAGTTGTGATAATTTTTTACGAGGACAAGATGGCTGATTCTCACACGAAACATAAGCATCATGACCATTCTGAAATGGAACATGATCAACATAAACCTGTAATGGCTCCAGAACAGGATGTACATGCTGGTCACGCGCAGCACGGGGTCGCGGCAGAAAGTCAGCATGATATGAAGGCGGAACATGCTGGTCATGAAATGGACATGGGAGGGGAGCACGCGGGGCATGTAGACCATAGTGGTCACGAAGACTTGTTCCGCAGGCGCTTTTGGGTTTCACTGCTTCTTAGTATTCCGGTTCTTCTCTACACTCCCATGCTCCAGATGTGGTTTGGGTTTAGAATGCCGGACTTTTTCGGAAATCAGTGGGTAATGCCTTTGTTTGCCGTCGTCGTTTTTTTGTATGGCGGTGTGCCATTCCTTCAGATGGCAGTTCCTGAAGTTCGCCAGCGTCAACCCGGCATGATGACCTTGATCTCGCTTGCGATTTCAGTTTCTTTTATCTATAGCCTGGGGACAATGTTCGTGAATTTGGGCGAAGGCTTTTTCTGGGAGCTGGTTACGCTCATTGATATCATGCTCTTGGGGCATTGGATCGAGATGCGCAGTGTCCGTCAGGCTTCAGGAGCTTTGAACACGCTGGCAAAATTGATGCCTGATACCGCTGAGCACATCATGCCTGATGGCAGCATGCACACCATGCCAGTTGCTTCTTTGAAACCTGGAGATCTTGTGCTTGTCCGCCCTGGGGCCAGCATTCCTGCCGATGGGGTTGTTGAAGAAGGCGAGTCCGATGTCAATGAATCCATGATTACAGGGGAATCTGCTCCTGTGAAGAAAGTCAAAGACTCCAAAGTCATTGCAGGGACGATAAACAGTAGCGGCAGTTTACGCATACGAGTTTCAGCGGTGGGAGAGCAAACGGCGCTTGCTGGCATTATGCGTTTGGTACGGGAAGCCCAGCAAAGTAAATCACGTACTCAAATTCTCGCAGATAAAGCCGCAGGCTGGCTTTTCTATCTGGCGCTTGGAGTAGCTCTAGTGAGTGCCATTGCATGGACTCTTGCGATTGGTTTTGATTTATTCACTTTGCAACGCGTTGTGGCTGTTCTTGTGATCGCCTGTCCGCATGCATTGGGGTTGGCAGTTCCTCTTGTGGTAGCAATCAGTACAACGTCAGCCGCGCAGAATGGAATATTGGTTCGCAATCGTTTGGCTCTGGAAGCTGCGCGCGAGATTGACGTGATTATCTTTGACAAAACAGGCACCCTTACGAAAGGCGAGCAGGGAGTGGTATCGATAAAGACCACGAAGAATATAAATGAAGAGCAGGCGCTTGCACTAACTGCGGCAGTAGAATCTGACTCAGAACATATTATCGCCCAAGCACTTCGCCAGAGTGCCCAAGAGAAAAAACTAAAACTGCCAACCGTTTCTAATTTTGAAGCCATCAAAGGGCGCGGTATCCATGCGAAAGCAAATGGCAAGGACGTTTGGGTAGGTGGTCCGCGTCTGCTTGAACTTCGCAATGTAAAGCCTGATGAAGGCATTGTAGAGTTTGCCAAATTTGCTGGCTCAAAAGGACAAACAGTCGTTTACTTGGTTGAAGATAAAAGCGTCACCGCTGCTTTTGCATTGGCAGATGTCATTCGCCCCGAAAGTTATGAAGCCATCAAGAAGTTAAAAGAAATGAATATTCAGGTTGCCATGCTAACGGGAGATAGCAAGGACGTGGCCAAAGCAGTTGCAGACGAACTTGGCATTGACCTTTATTTTGCCGAAGTGCTCCCCGAACACAAAGACCAGAAAGTGATCGAACTGCAAAAGCAGGGCAAAAAAGTGGCGATGGTCGGTGATGGGGTCAATGATGCCCCTGCCCTAGTGCGGGCGAACGTAGGCATTGCAATTGGTAGCGGCACGGATGTCGCAGTTGAATCAGCAGGCATTATTCTTGTCAGAAGCAATCCGCTTGATGTGGTAAAGATCTTCAAATTGAGTCGGGCCAGTTACCGTAAGATGATCGAGAATCTAGTCTGGGCTTCAGGATATAACATAGTCGCATTGCCCTTGGCGGCGGGGGTACTGGCTTCGGCAGGTATCCTGCTTTCGCCTGCGGTCGGCGCGTTATTGATGTCTCTCAGCACAATAATTGTTGCTCTCAACGCCCAGTTATTGCGGCGCGTAAATCTAGCTCAATAGTGTTCTTAAGCAGAGGCTTGAAAGGATAAAGCCTGCAAGATTTTGTAATCAATAATTAAACAAAAGGAGATTTCAAATGACCGATACTTTTAAAGACCCTGTATGTGATATGGACGTTACGGCAGAAACTGCCGCTGGCCATTCCGAGTATAACGGGCAGACATATTACTTCTGTTCTCCAGGCTGCAAGCGATCTTTTGACAAAGAACCCAAGAAGTATATTGGCAAAGAACGTGAGGATTCAAATTAGTCTGAGTTTCTGCAAAGGCCTATAAGCACAGGCCATTTTGCTTATATTATGGATTTAAGATTTCCCTTCCACAATCTTTATCTCGTCCTCTGTTAAACCATATAAATCGTAGACAAGGCGATCAATTTGATTGTCGGTGGATTGAATCTCTCTCTTCACCATCTCTTGCTCCTGTGGCGTGCGCGGACTGCGTCTATGTAATTCAAGCATTCTCTCCACCAGCGCCACAATTTTGTCGTGTCGCATTTTATCGACAGCAGGAACGGGAATCTGAGCAAGTTGATTTGAAGCTATATGGTTATTGCCTGAAAATCGCTGTTTGAAGAAATAGTTTGCACACCTACTGTTTAGTATACCAAGCAAATATTTCAATATTAGATTTGACGGATGGTTTGTGCGTAAATTAATTACATTTGTAGATTGCAGGCAATAAAATTGCTCACTGTCATAAGCCGCAATAATTCTTCTGGATAGAGTAATATTGCGAATTTCTTGAACTACTAACTTTTCAGGAGAGACAAATAATTCGGGTCTTCTTGGAGCGTCTAAGACTTCAGGTTCATAATAAACAAATAATTCATTTTTCAATGGTTCGTATCGGCCTACATGTTTTCCGCCCGCCGCTGGCTTCCATAATTCTCCTAGGTTTTTATCGCTCAAGTATTTTTCATTGTCACCAGTTCTCAAACCTTGATTTATTGTGCATAAATCTCCGAGACGGTATTTTGTAGTTTCAAGTTTCGAGATAATCTGCATTTCATCTTTTGAAACATTAACCAACCAAGTAGCATTTCTGTTCTCTGCCCAGGTGTGTTGTTTGACATTAAATTCCTTGATCGCCACAGGGAATTGCTTCGAATCGGTGACAATAACTTTTGTAGAAGCGGATTCTGAAACTATATCCTTTCGAACAACAAAAACCATAGTTTCGTTTTTTGCGTTTTCAAAAACACCAGGTCCAATATCAGTTACCAATTCTATGAAGGTGGTTGTAAGCAACAACTTCCGGAGTTTGGCAAAAGAGTCATTACTTAGCAGAGTATGGGGAATAATAAAACTTAAATAACCATTGTCTCTTAAAAGGAACTGAGTAGAAAGCTCTGCAAATAATCCATAAACATCAAACCTATATTCGGTGGTTCTGTATTTTTTGAAATAATAATCTTTTTCAGCCTGTCCAAGTTCTGTTATGAATAAATACGGTGGATTTCCAATTACCACGTCAAACCCACCCTGAATGAAGACCTGCGGGAAAGCACCTTTCCAATCAAAGACATTGACGCGGTAACGTTCTTCTTCGTCAATCAACATTGTCAATTGTCGTTCTTCGTAATAATCTGGTCCAATCAAAGAATTGCCACATTGGATGTTCTTTCCAAGATCAGGCAAGACCCGTTCCTGCAAGAGCGATAACTGCGAGCCAATTGTTTCCTGGCTTTCACCTTCCAGCACCTTCAGGAGTAGGGAGAGCTTTGTCACTTCCACGGCTTGTGCATCGATGTCCACTCCGAAGATATTATTAAGTAGGATTGCCTTCTTCTTTGCAGTAGTCAAAAGGTAGCCATCTTTGTTTTGATAAATCGCAGGATTCTTGCCTGTCAACCACTTTTGAGTTTCGTTTTCCGTGTACCACTTCAAATGCCATTCGAGCAAATATTGATATGCACCCAATGCAAATGTTCCAGAACCGCAGGCAGGATCGAGAATCTTTAGCTTTGCTACCTCTTTCGGAGTCTTGTCTTCCAGTAGTTTGCCCACCGTGTTTTGTACGATGTAATCCACTATATAAGTTGGTGTGTAATAGACTCCGCCTGCTTTCCGCACTTCAGGTTTTTCTTCCACTTTAGCCTGATGTCCCGCGGTAAGGCGAATTACCTTACCGAGAAAACGCTCGTACACTTGCCCCAAAATATCAGATGGGATTTCCTTGAACACATATGGGCTTTCAGGGTAATACAGGTTCCTCAGAATATCCTGCAAAATCTTATCGTCAATCTTCAAGTCAGGCGTCAATGAGTCTGCACCGCTGGACTGGTCTTTTTCATTCTTGAAATGAAATAGGCCCGAGTTGTAGCGCATATCTGCGCGCTGGAACAGTTGAACCAAAGCAGAGTAAACATTCCTTCCCTCTGAAATTTCTTTCAATTGCTCGTCGCGTTCCACGCCGCGGTCTTCACAAATACGCAGAAAGACAATGCGATCAATCGTCATTTGCACAGCATAATTCAATTCACGCACATTTACGGGGTTTCGCACAGCCATATTCTTTGCCAGCAAATCCCGCCAGCGTTCGATCTCAGCCAGAAAGGCATCATCAACTTCAGTCGTGCCTTTTCTGCTTTTTATTCCCTCGGCGTATTCATCAAACGAGCCTTTTAATACTGCCTCACGCGAAAATACATCAGTAATTTCATCCCATCTCTCAATGTAATCTTTGTACGAAAGCAACTTTACGCGAGCCGTCGAAGCCTTGTCCGCTTTATCAGGCTTGATGCGGCAGTCATATATTGCAAACTCTTCAAAGTCTGTGAGAATACCAAGCGGCAACTTTGCACTCCAGGCATAACGCCTCAATTGGAATGCAGGATGAATATTCATTTCGATGTTTACGGCTGGCTTTTTGGCTTCCACAAAAAACTTGCGTGTCCCACCAATACGAAAGGCATAATCGGGAGCTTTATTTTCGCCTTCAATTTCGAGACTATCTTCGTGAATGACATCCTTGTACATCTCGGCATAGCTTTGTTTATTGAAGATGTCCCAGCCCAATGCTTCAAAGAACGGGTCCAAAAACTCTCGGCGTAATTGCGTCTCGTTGTATCTGCCTGAACGATAGGCGTCGCGGTGTTGTTCAAAACGGTCAACCAAACTTTTTACGATGTCAGGTGCGGTCATGGATCAAATTTTATCCTATTCCCAATAAAATACTTTCAGTACTTTCAGAATATAAGATTGTACGCTTAGTTAAGAGATTAAAATCATAACAAAAATCGCATAAGTAAATAATGCTGTGACAATGTCATCGCCTGTCATTAGGGTGCCCCCCTCACCCTGATGGCAGGTATTTTTATATTTGGTACTCATTTGGTGTTGGCTTTTTTGGCAATATAATAATTGAAATACCAATTACCGATTAATTGTTATATGGTTCGAGATAGTTGTATAAGAGGGGATAAGAAGCAAGCGCTCTCAGCAGACCAATCACTTATGAGCCCTATAAGATTTTGTTATATTGAGTAGACTATGGGTCTACATGTTGAATGTGTTAGGCTCGCTTAGCCCTGAATTTTGAGGGGTATTTTTAGATTCGAGGCTAGACTTTGTTCGCAAAAGCGAGATTGTGCGACGAAAAAGGACTTATTTTCCCCCCAGCCAAAAAGTGAATGCTATCCTATAAGACACTATCCCCTGTCGGCGGTCCTACCTGTCATCAACTAGGCTGTGCAGGCGGGAAGAGTATTCCACGATGCTTTCTCCTGCCGCCCTGAATGATATAAAAAAGAACTCGGACATCCTTGAGCTCTCCGATTAATGTCTTATTCCTCGCACGGTGGATCACGCGCTCAGCTTGACAAGATTGCCTCTCGATTCTCGATCTACCCTCATAATCCACTTGCAATGATCCCCATCGCAGCCATGATCATGAGCACCACACAGAATAACCACAGTATCACGATCACCTTCTAGGGCGTGATGTTGTCTGTCATTAGAAGATCTCCTTTGTGGTGAGGAACTGTTTATTTCTCGTTCAAACTTTCGCATAGCGTCCGAACTAAGTTAGCAGACTCGATTAGAGATTCGGCAATGACCATGTGTAGACGAGCCAGTCCATCGTTGTCATCTGATTTTGCCCAGTGAATATGCTGTTCGATATAGTGAACTATCGTCTTCAATTCTTCATCAGCAAACTCATTACTGAGGGCATTTTCTCCTACACTCATGTCCAATTCACTTTTCTTTCTGCTTGCTATGCCCCGGCTAGGAGCCTAACAAGATTTATTTAGCAAGTGCGTCAAAGAAATCTGATTCGTGAATGATCAGCAATTTCGAACCCTGGCGACGGAGTTCCAATGCTTTTTCGATCTTGCGCCCGTAGCTGGAATACGCCCAACACGGATTCCCACCGATACCCACAACCAAATAATTCAATTGTGGAGAGACAGATTCAACTACCTTCGCACCTCGGTCCTGTGCCAGGGTTTTCATCTCCTCGCGCGTGGCACGCTTCGATTCACCGGTGAAGCAAAAGCTGTAGTCATCAAAACTGACGACAGGCGAGACTGCGAAGATGTCAGACAGCATTCTCGCTGTTACGTGTGGAGTTTCAAAATCCTGAACAGAAGTGGTAAATGATGAGCAAAATTCCAGGAGTAACTTTTGCTCTTTCGGATCGATGCTCTGATCCTGCATCGTGGTCCTTAGCAGGCTGTCCATTTCCTCGTAGGGCCAACATTTGCGAAGGTGCTCACGTTCTGCGAGCCACATTGATAGTTCCTCGATTTCTGCTTCAGCCACGGTGCCATCGGATGCAATCGCGCTCAAGATAGGCTGCAAACGTTGCATATCTGTTGAGACCAGGCTGTAATATTCGATTGATCGCAATTGGGTGCAGAGCCAGGTCATGTCCTTACGCTCTGCCTCCGACAGGACTCTATCTTCCAGCGCGGTGATTAAGGGCGGGACCAGTTCGTTGTAGGGATGGCGATTTGCAAGACTCTTGTTTTCTGATACCCAATTTGCAAGAAGTTCCCATTCTTTGGAAGTGACCGTTTGATCGGCAGCGATTCCTTCCAGGATGTGCAGCAAGGTACTAATGGCTTTATCGTGCCTGGCTTTGGAAGTGTATTTGGAGTCGTTCTCCATGATGCCTATCCAATCGTCTTGTTTCCCGCGCGGCAGTTCGCGCGCTGAGCTTTACAAGATTGCCTCATTTTATCATAGCGACAATTGGCTGCGATTCGCCTTTTGGACCGCGCGTTGGGAAAGGGTTCGAACCTCGCCTGCATTGCCTTTGACGGGAACTTGGATTTTGTCATCCAAACCGATTACAGTCAGTTCAATTTTAGGTTTGCCACCCGAGAAGAAGCCTTTCATAGGGTTGCCGAGATCGGCATTTGTGAGTTAAAAGAATAAACTACTGGATAGGGATAGGGTTAGCTCAATTATCGCAAAGTGCACCAGGCTGTTGAAAAACAACTCAAAGAATTTAGGGGGTTGTGGGTAAAATACATCAACAGGAGAAAACCATGGCAATGGATCAAAACGGAAACTTTGCAGGAAAAGTGGCTTTTGTCACCGGTGCAGCAGGCGGCATCGGCCGCGCGACAGCACTGGCGTTTGCGCGCGAGGGTGCCAGCGTGGTGATCACAGACGTTTCGGAACAGGGCAATCAGGAAACGGCGCGCATGATCGAAGAGGCCGGCGGGCGGGCGCTCGCCATCAGATGCGACGTGTCGCGTGCCGAGGACGTGAAGGCGGCTCTAGATAAGACCATCGAAACCTTTGGGCGGCTGGACGCCGCGTTAAACAACGCCGGTGTTGAACAGTTGCCAAAGGCGACGGCCGATATCACCGAGGGGGAGT
>DASWEH010000611.1:0-11138 GCA_036394895.1 Anaerolineales bacterium | reverse complement strand
GCCGCTCAATACCTCTTGTGCGACTCACAATAGCGTAGGTTCCCAATCATCGTGTTGCCAAGTTGTTAGATCGATGGGGATAATCGATTATTGTGACATATTACTTTTTTTGCACAATGTCTACTTTGCGAGAGAAGTCTGCATAAATAGATCAACGTTTCCAATATATAATCAATCTAGACACGAGCCTGGCTATGGACAAATCAGACTCACTCCCTTCTCCTCGGCTTCCCATTCTTGGCGCACTCAACATCTTGGCTTGCCTTACTTTGGCTTGTGCTGCCATTATGCGAGCAATTGCCAGTGCTGCGCCTGTCCCTACTCCGGTTCGCGCAAGCGATTTAGAAGGGTTGGTTTTTGAAAACCCAGCCGAAGGCGAGCGCTTGAAGCAGTTGGATCGCTGCGTGAAGGATCTCGCCTCCGCCAACGATTGGAAGTTCATCCCGTATACGCAGCATGGAAACTCTTTCGAGGCATATTGGTGCAGCGGTCGTGGCGCCAGGCCGGACTGTCAAATCGCCGAATCCAATTCAAATTACAGTGACCAGCGCGTAATAAACCTCTGGACCCTGTTTTACCCCCAAGAATTTCCTCGGGTATTTAGCGTGGGCATCTCAGCTCTGAACAACCCGCCTGGCGAAGGCTGGTCTGCTGTCTTCTTCTATTCCGAGCGTGGAAAGCCTATCTTGGGAGATGGTTTGCATCTCGAGTTTTACCATTACCCAGCCGCGGACAGACCGCCGGATGGACATGTCTTCTTAGATTTGCCTTACACGTATTCTATTCATATCCTTCGGGAACCCTTGATCCTCCTCGGGCCCGAATTGCCTCTGAGTCAAGAAGTGCCTCGCTTTACTGCTTCACCTGAGGCCCTGCGTGATCACGGCTTGGAAATCCTCGACCAAGCCGCCCATCAGGCGGAAACCGCTATTCTGTCTCACACCCGCATAACCTGTGACTATGGCGACTCCCCAGGTCATGGCCTTCCCCCGCCGTGCACGCCGCGTCCCCTTTCCTCTCTGGAAGAGCGCGAGACCATCGCCAACCTACAGATGGACTTCGCTGCTCAGCAGCAGGCTTTGCGTGAAGACTATCAGGAGATGTACACAGCTCTAATGCAGGTTCTGCCCCTAGATCGCTGTTGGCAGTGAGGATGCTAGAACTCAGTTGGCTCAAAAGTTTGATGATTAAATTCAAAGCTAAGTGATAAATTCAGTTTTGCCGGCGATAAAAAACAGGACTGACACAGGGGGGCTGCTTAGAGGATTGACTTCCGCTCATTGTATTTCTCCTGTTCCCATAGCCGAACGAAGGGAACAGGACGCCCTGTTAGCTCTTTCGCCTACTTCCCCGCCACCTTCACCGACATCTTTTTTCCATCATCAGTTCGGGAGAATTTTGCCGGCAACACATACCTTGCGGTTAGTTCAATCGAGCTTACCTGTTGTTTAGTTAATGAATGCGAAATCAGGATTTTGACCTTCGTACAGTTATCGACCTGCAACGTATTGGGGAAACGCCTGGGTGAATAGCCTGTTCTCTAAGGTCTTCTGCCCCAGAATTACTCGTGCAGTTAGTTCAATTGTGTATGCAGTGTGACTACTTGATAAAAGCCAGATTGGGATTCGCTTAGGCAGTTGCCGTGGTCATAGGGTGATGATACCATCACTGTTGGACCGAAGCATAGATTCTATGTGCAGTGAGAATCGCGAAAGCTGAACTTCCTATCTTTCATCCACAAGGTGGCGATGCAAAGCCAGATGCTCGATACAATGATGGTAACAATGCCGAGCTTGGATCATATCCGGAAGTAGGCGCTGGTTGTTCTGGAATGAAATATTCAAGACTTATGACTCGCCTTGGCAACCTCTATACGCCGCTGCTTATGGGTTTCCCGTGCAAATCATAAAGCCCTTGCAGATACCGCATCATGCCTAAATGCTCCCACTCATGAACCAAGTACCACATCACCCAATACCCCACCGTTTGATCCGGCGGTCCTGCCCCATCCGTGCGGCGTTCCTGAAATTGCTGATCATCGAGGGCTGCTAGGGCTTCTTCTTCCAGCGTATAGCAGTGCTGCAGGTACTCCAACAGTACCTCCTTGCCTGGGAAATGTATTAGGGCGGCGAGAACACCCAACTCGTTCCCTGCCTCGTTCTCACCCAAACTTGTTGGGTCTAGACCCCACTTCCTGGCAAGATTTTCGGCGTGCCACACTTGCTGCCGCGGTTTGAGCCGCTGGCTTAAGACTGGCGTGGTTTTTGGTATTTGGGATTGGAGATAGTCAGTCCAACGCGCGAGGTGCCAAACATTGAAGGCAATCGACGTGGCGGATGGATGGGGCTGCCAAGCGAGTTGCTCATCTGAGAGACCTTCCACGAGCTTGAGTCCTTCTTGATGTGCTTTACCAAACCAGACGATCATTTGGCCCAAAGGAGTGAGATTCATAGGAACGATCCTTTCTTTTTTCTACTGATTTTGCCCTTCAAATCACCACTTACTGTATCCTCAGTATGAGACACTTACTGGTTTACAGGAAATTTTTCCATGCAACTCACACCGGAAGATACTGCCTTGTTTTTCAAATTGATGCCTGCTTTGCAGGTGTATGCAAATCGTCGCTTGCATATCATTAAAGATATGAAGACACCAGAACAATAACAGAAGATCACCAAAGAGACTCGCCTCACGACGAGTCTCTTCTGCCTCTCCCCCAAAATTCACAGAATTTGGGGACGGAAGGGATGGAGATCACCGGAACACGAAATACGCGATGTGCTCTGTGCCGTCATTCAACCTGACGATGAGTTGGCGGCAGGTGCCACTCCAGGCACTCTCTGTCTTCCACTTGTAGTTGTAAATGTCAGTCGTGGCGTCGTACGAGAGACTCGTGCTGCCTGACCTGAGCGTTTCTTCGATCACATCCAGCGGTGCGCTGGGCGGACAAGCAATCTCCTCCGAGCGGGGATAGCCCTCCGCAAAGATGTTCAGGCCCTGGTTCCCGCTCAGGCTGAACTTGACGGGAATGCGCGCGCCAGCCCTGACCACGTTGAAGGTAGGCGGGTTATCCACTGGCGGGAAAAGGCCGCTGAAGTTGTAGATCACACTGTAGTGGTGTGTCAGCGAAGCGGTGTTGCCTGCGTGATCCTCTGCGTTCACAGTGAAGGTCTTGGCACCGACGGAGCTAGTGTCAATGGGACTCCCATTCGCCACATCTCCAACGCACGAGGCGAGGCCCGACCCGCCCGCTTCATCCTGGCAAGCATAATCGGCGATGACCACTTGCCCAAGCAGATAGGTCGCGCCTTCAGCAGGTGTGGTGATGGTGATGGTTGGCGCGGTTGAATCCTGTTCCAGTTCGAACGCGCCAATGTCGCAGCCTGCGCCTTGCGGGCGGACGACGCCACGCTGGTCAGTAGGGGGGCAGTTCGCCAGCACGGCCGCGTCAATCGCCGGGCTGCCGGGAAGTAGGGCATGAGTGGCGGTGTTGCCGGGAGGGTTGAGTTGCAGGGGGCCGAGCAGCGGATCCGCGTTGATGCCAGGGCAGGTGGTGTCGGGATAATTCAGATTCCCGCCACCGTCGATGAAGCTACCAGAGCAATTCCCACCAGAGGGGCTATTAGCGACAGTAGTGTTTCTCAGAGTCACCGGGACAAAGCCGTTGATGCCGCCGCCGTATGAGTCTGCGCTGTTGCCGAAGAAGGTGCTGTTCGTGACCGTCAACTCCGATAACGTCCCGTTATCGATGCCCCCACCGACGACGGCGCTATTGCCGGAGAAGGTGCTGTTTGTGACGGTGCTGTGTATAACTGTCAGCGTGCCACTGCTTCTGATGCCGCCGCCATTACCAGCGCTATTGAAGGAGAAGGTGCTGTCCGCGACCGTCAGCGTGCCGCCGTTTTTAATGCCACCGCCAACGTCAGCACTATTGCCGGAAAAGGTGCTGTTCGTGACCGTCAACTCCGATACCATCCCGTTATCGATGCCTCCACCGGAGAGGAGGGCACCATTAGCGGAGAAGGTGCTGTTTGTGACCCTCAGCATACCATTGTTTTCAATGCCGCCGCCGACGACGGCGCCATTGTGGGAAAAGGTGCTGTTTATGACGGTCAGCGTGCCACTGTTCCAAATGCCACCGCCGCCGTAGTCAGCGTTATTGCCAGAAAAGGTGCTGGTTGTAACCGTCAGCGTGCCACTGTTCCAAATGCCGCCACCCCCAGCGACACTGAAGCCGGGGCCACCAAAATTGCTGGAGAAGGCGGTGTTTGTAACCGTAAGCGTACCATTGTTTTCAATGCCGCCGCCGTTTCCTCCGGAACGGCCATTAGCGATGGTCAGATTCTGAACCACCAGTGCAGCCCCGCTGTTCACGACTATCACCTGCACCATGATATTTCCGCTGATTGTGAGGCTTTGCGCCGTGCCGTCAATCGTCAAGCCGGCGGGGTCGCTGATGGCAGGCAGGGTCGAGGCGAGTGTGATCGTGCCGCTGACGCTAAAGGTGATGCTGTCATCGCCGGTTCCTGCTGCACAGTCACCGCTCGTCGTATCGCTGTTGGAGTTCGCGTTGGTGATTGCCTCCCGCAAGGTGCAAAAGCCATCGCCGGAAGTGATGTTGTCATCGGTAGTGTTGACAGTAAGACTTGCCGCGTGCGCGACCTGCACTCCTGATGCGCCAAGGGCAAACGCAAACACGAGCAATACCGCTGTCGATGTACGCAGAAATTTGTGGACTGATATTTTGCACATAGGAAAGTCCTTTCGTGATCGGAATCAGTCACTTCAATGAAGGCAAGTTTTCTCGACCGCAAGCCGAATCAATCGGCTGTTGCTGGCATCACCCGTATCGTCCCCTGGAAGCGCAGCGTATCTGGATCTACCAGTTGACCTTCTTCGTGAACCTGAGCACCCAGCAGCCATCCCTCTGTCACAACGCCGTTCATGACTACACGGCCCGTCTTTGTATTGAGGATGCCTTTCAGGTGGGCTGTGAAAGACTGTGGGCCAGCATCGATAATCCAGTCGAATTCTACGCGCCAGATCGAGCCGCTGATGCGCAGGTCTGTAAGGACGGTGGTCAGATTACCATTCAGATCACCACTTACGGTACCTTGCCAGATTCCGGCTGGGTCAACAATGGTCTTGTCGAATTGAAGATAGACAGGTGCAGCCTCAGCATGAGTGGCTAAAGCTTGTGCCGAGCCGCTGTTGGTGATTCCAGCTACTAGAAGGGGGATCACCAATGCGAAAATCAATAGGTTTTTCATGGTATTCGTTCTCCTTTCTCATAAAGAGGGATTGATGCTTATCTTATGTGGGCATCGTAAAATAATCGTAAAATCTTTCATGTCATGATGAAATCATTTGAATTCCCGAGCAGACAAAATCTGCACGATAGACTGACCCCAAAAAGCAGACACGATAGAGAAAGCCCTCCTGTGACATAGTTGCACAGGAGATGCTTTTGCATCAGGGAAAAGAATGAAACTTTACCCGTGGGCGACTAAACTGGAAGCAGTACGGATCGATCTAGAAGGAAAGTTGAAGAAGAAAATTATGAAGCTGCTGGGTCTTGTTCGGGCGCTGATTACTGGCTAATGCGGCGCCGTAAGCTCTAGTTGCATATTGTCAGGATCGCGAAAAGCCATTACATAGATCCCCAAATTCTCCAGGTCTTTAATCTCCCCACGTGGAATACCGCGTTCATCGAGGGTATGGGAAGCCTGTTCGAGAACTTCGTGACTGCTGACATTAAAACTGACATGATCAAGCCCAACTCGGTTTTCGTCAAACCGGTCCTTGGCGATCGCACGTGCTGGATCGGGAGACAGGGTCAGCGCCAGAATCACACTGCCATTACTAAGCAAATACTTAGGGTCAAACTCCATTAGGAACTGAAAGCCGAGAACACCAGTATAGAATTCACACGCCCGGTCCCGGTCCGTTACTGTGAGGGTAATATGATATACCGCGCCCGTCGGGATGGTTGTCATTGTCTCTTCTCCTTTCGAATGCTCAAGAATAAATTAGCTGGCATGATCGAGTTAATACATGATTAGCGATTTTTTGTGAGCATATGGATTAAATGACTTCATTGGCCTCTGCAATAATCTGTTCGATTTTTAGATCCAATCCTTCTGACCAGATAGCTTCTGCTGCTTCTTCACCGAGCAGCTTTCGCGCGGGCGCGAGCATTCGTTCAAAATCGTCTTGAGCCACAGCGCTGAGAGGAATCCCGATTGCTTGTCGAAGCGCAAATGCGCCTGCAGCTATAAGAATGGCCCGCGCTGCTTGCTTGGTACTCGCCGCTGCTGAGGCGAGTCCCTCAGCAGCAGAAGCGATTCCCCACTTGAATCCGATCGCGTTTGAAATGGCTAGACTTTCTTTGAAAAGATCACGGGCTGCGGTGTACTCACTTTGATGTAACTTCACATTCCCCAGGCGATGAAGCGCCCAAGCAATA
Organism: Anaerolineales bacterium; assembly: GCA_036394895.1. GTDB lineage: Bacteria > Chloroflexota > Anaerolineae > Anaerolineales > Villigracilaceae > Defluviilinea. The sequence continues at coordinate 4,672 of DASWEH010000611.1, read as the reverse complement.
CCCTGCTGATCTCCAAGGGCACGCCAGATAGCCAGACTGGATTCATCCATTGCTTGTGCAGATTCATAATCACCTTCGTAAAATGCTATCAAAGCCAGATGGCTGAGTGAGTCTGCAATCCCTTGCTGGTTATCCAGCTCTCGATGGATAGAAAGGGCCTCAGAATATAACTGGTGTGCCTGAACAAAATCGCCTTGATGTAAGACAACAAATCCCAAGTTGGAGAGAGAATCCGCAATCCCATGACGTTCTCCCAATTCCCGACGAAGGGACAGACTTTCAGCGATCAACCCGTAGGCGCGATTTAGATCGCCCTGATAGCGTGCTAACATCCCCGCGCGATCAAGAGCTTTGGCGCGCGTGGATGCATTGACGGTCCTTTCGGATAGGGAAAGAAATTCTCCTATTTGTGCCAGACCCTCACTGAGATAGCCCCGCATGAACCAGAACAGACATAAGGCCGAAGCTAGCCGCAATCCTAATTCCACCTGTCCTTTCTCACGAGCCCAAACGAGCGCAGCCCGGAAGTTATTGTGCTCGCGCTCAAGTTTATCTAACCAACTCGCTTGTTCAGGCTTTTCCAGGAACGGCTCGATTGTCTCGGCTAAGATCAAGAAATAAGAGGCATGTCCCCCGCGCAGCGCATCCACCTTCCCTAACTTCTCGTTCGCATATTGCCAAATTGTTTCCAACATTTGGTAGCGTACCTCTCCGCCCTCCTCCTGCATCGTCACCAACGATTTGTCTAGCAAATGTGTTAACAAGTCGAGAACTTTCTCTTTATCAATGCCATCCCCCGCACAGACCTGTTCCACTGCATCCAAGGTGCACCCGCCCGTGAAGACTGCCAGTCGTTGGAATAAAGTCTGCTCTGTATCTCTTAGCAGGTCATAGCTCCAGTCAATTGCTGCCCGCAAGGTTTGATGCCTGGGCAGTGTTATTCGACTACCTTTTGTAAGCAAGCTGAACCGATCATCCAACCGTGGAGCGATCTGCCCCACCGACAGCATTTTGACTCTGGTTGCCGCCAGCTCGATTGCCAGAGGAATACCATCCAGACGCTGGCAAATCTGCGCTACGATGGGTGCATTCTCTTCTGTCAACATGAAACTTGGTTTGACCGCACGCGCACGCTCGACAAATAGACGAATCGCCTCATAATCCATCAGCAAATTGACCAGTGAAACAGGCTGCAAATCAGGCACCGACAGCGTTGGCACTTGCCAGGTACTTTCGCCGTCAATATCCAAGATCTCGCGGCTCGTCGCCAGGATCTTCAAATTCGGGCATGTCCTTAGCAGTTCGTCAGCCAGACCCGCACACACCTCAATCAAATGTTCACAGTTATCCAGTACGAGCAAAAGATGCCTGAATTGCATAAAGTTCTTGAGTGTCTCGATCAGGGATTGATTGGGTTGTTCATGCACACCAAGTGCTTTTGCCACAGCCTGCGGTACAAGCGTTTCATCCTTCAGAGCAGCCAGTTCCACCCACCACACGCCATCCTTAAATCCATCCAGAAGATCGGTGGAGACTTGAATTGCTAGACGGGTCTTACCGCTGCCACCTGCGCCGGTCAATGTGAACAGTCGCGTTGTGGAAAGTAAGTACTTGACTTCGGCCATCTCGCGCTTGCGGCCGATGAAACTAGTCAGTGGAATCGGCAGGTTGGTGATCTGCGCCTCGCGTGCTTTCACTTCTGGTGGTGCCTGCCTGATCCACTGGAAAAGCGCGGTTGTTTCCGGCAAAGGTTCAACAGCCAGTTCATTTCTTAATGCGCGCTGGCACATTTCATATTGTTTGAGCGCAGCGCTGCGATCCCCAGTCGCAAGGTAACAGAACATTAGTTGCTGATGTGCACGTTCGTTCGCGGGGTCCCATACCAGAACCTTCTGGGCAAATTCGATCGCACGTTCATATTCGCTGTGTGAGCGCATCCCTTGCACGAGCCTCAATAATGTATCGATATATAAATTACGATAATATTCTCGCTCTGGGAGAATCCAGTCATCGTAGAAATCTGACAGTAAATCGCCGCGATACAGGCGAATTGCTGTTTGCAACTCATTCATTTCCGATTGAAATTCATTGGGGGTCCCTTCCCATTCTGATCCCTGCAATTTAGCTTTTATACCCTTCTCAAATGCAAAGACATCCACCCACGTGGGATAGGCGGAATTAATTTGAATAGATTGCCGATTCGCAATCAGGAGTTGAGCGCTGATGTGTTTACGAATGGCCGCTAGTGCTGTACGCAGGGAAGCACGCGCTTGGTCGGCGGAGACATCCCCCCAGCAAAGTGCAGCCAGTTTTTCACGAGTATGTGGCTCAGGATGCAGGATCAGGTAAGCGAGGAAAGATTCAATTTTACGGGTGGGCAGAGAGATTGGAAGTACATTAAGTTCGATACGAAATGCACCGAACATAAATACATACAGGCGAGTGATCGAGGCGGACGCTCGGACCATAAATGCTCCTTCAGACCGAGGCGTCGTTGTCTTAGCAGAGTTAAGGCTAGATGAAGCACGAAGCCAGAAGCAGATGATTAATCATACAACAAAAATTTAAAATTAGTAACTATATCAGCATCTCACCATGAAGTCAGATGTCATTGGTCACAAAATCAATGTGCAAGCCTTTTCGGCTAGCCCTTTATACGATCTATTTTCCCTTAACTGAGTAGCCTGAACAAAAGGCATATAAACTAGGGATAACTCTAGTCCCAAAACAAGCCTTGCGGTTAGTTCAATCGAGTTAACCCGTTGCTTACTTAGTGAAGGCAATATTAGTATACGTGATCGGTGTTGTTTCTAGGTATGAAGCATCCCGCTACAATGATCATACAGCGTCAAGATGTCCTGGATTATTGCGTAAATAGAGATTTTCTTAAGTAGACCGAGAAATCTCTATCCCGATATTTGCTTGAAAACATGTGAGTTTCTTGACGATTTCTCAATTTTCAATTAAATTCTTGGATAAGTAATCCTTTTGTACTATATTTTCCCCTGATTCCAGGGAAGGTGGTTCGGAACACGTCCCCTTAGGGGCACAAGAGTTCATTTATAACGATGAGCTCTTTTTTGTTCAAACCGGAGCCCATATTGAAGGGATGATATTCGAGTCTCCGTGGGGGCACAAGTTTCAAGGAAACCGCCAACAACTGATGTTGAGCGGTTTTTGTCTGTGTTAAGGTTTGATTCAAGGGAAAAAGTGAATGCTTTGGGGCGTTATGCAGATCCGAAAGCAATCAAAATGGGTGTTTCGCGGTTCGAGTCTGGTTTCTAATAGGAAATCTCAATGGTCAAGAAAAGAGGTGAGCAGATTTACCTGCCCACCTCTTTGCATTAACCGAACTTGCTCAGACGGAATCGCTTGGTGAACTGCAACAACCCTGTCTGTTCGAAACCCGATCCAAAGGTTACTCGCTCGGCTCCGCTGATTTCAACCGTGACACCAAATCGCGCTTTTTGCGAGCGGACAGTAACTTTGTAAATGTGCATGCGCTCAAGATGGCTTCTGCAACACTTTGAACAGGGCCGACACTTCTTCGCGGCCATAGCCTGCGTCCATTGCCTGGTGGAAGAGACGGGCTACCAGTTGGGGGAATTCGGCGTGGATGTGGCTGTCCTGAGCATGCTGGGCGATTTGTTGTATGCCTCCGGCCCATAGTTCCAATGGGGAAGAAGTCTCTTGATAATTGCCTGACCGGATATTTTCGCACAACCATTTTTCGTAGCTCTTGCCCTGCGCATCCAGCAACGTGATGAACTGTTCCAGCGGAATGTTTTCGGCCTGGCAAATTTGCACGCTATGAAACAGGGACAAAAACATCCCGTAATAGTGCATGATATAGATCATTTCCCAAGCAGAAGCAAGTCCAATGGACTCACCTTTGTAATCTAGATTGCTAGCTAGTACCCGCAAGGTCGGTTCGGCTTTTTGGAACACGGCTTCTTTGCCCGCGACCAAGATATGGGCGCTGGGTGTTCCAATGGAGCTGGGACTTCCCGTAATCGCACAATCGAGGTATTCGGCTTCATGCTCATGTGCCCACGTTTCGCTCGCACGGGCTTCCTGCGGGGAGCCAGTGGTGAACTGAACCAATAACTTGCCTGGAAGAGCGGTTACAACTTCATCAAGAATGTGATTTGCCGCTGTATAGTTGGTCACACATACGATGATGATCGGGCTGTCCGTGATGGCCGCGGCTACGCTGGGAGCCAGTGCCGCACCCATATCCACCAGGGAAGCAGCTTTTTCTGGGCTGCGATTCCACACAGTGACAGCGCGCCCGTTCTCCAGTATTGCGCGTGCCAGTGCCGATCCCATGTTTCCCAAACCGATAACTGTCACTTCACTCATACTACAACCTCCGTGTGACTATAGATAATTCGCCCAGCAATGTGCATCATCGTCCCCGATGGTGTTCTTCCCGAGTGGGATGAGCTCAAGCGGATTCGCTCAAATCCGCTTGAGCCCAGTGTAATCCCTTTTTACGTGGCGGGTCCCACGAACCTGGCTCCCACTTTACGGCTCGAGAATCCAGCCACTGAGTGTGAACGGCCCAAAGGGGCTACTGCTATAGACGTTCCAATACCCGATCAGCCCTTCGTACCCTCCACTCCCATGAGCTACGCCGCGGGCGAAGTACTCACCATCTTCGGCGATCTCG
>DASWEH010000610.1:0-5667 GCA_036394895.1 Anaerolineales bacterium | reverse complement strand
TAACAGCCACCGAAACGCCGGTTCCAGAGCCAAGCGAGACGGCCACCCCGGAAGCTCCCAAAGCAGAGGTGGTGCGCGAAACGAACTGCCGCCTCGGACCCGCTGGGAATTATGATCTGGTGGCCAAGTATCAGGTCGGGCAAATGCTCGAAGTCACCGCCAAAGACTTGGGAGCAGGTTATTGGTTTGTCCAAAACCCCGAAAAGCCTGAAGAGCAATGTTATCTGTTGGGACAGAATATCAAGATCAGCGGGGATACATCAACTTTGCCAAAATTCACCCCTCAGCCTTCGCCCACCTCAGCACCGTATTTCAACGTCAGCTTCAAAAAATTTGATAGCTGCAAGGGAGAGGATTTTGCTCTTTTTGTCGTCGAGAACACTGGCAGCGTCCCATTCCGTTCAGCGTATATTAAAGTAATAGACCAAAAAGCCAACAAATCAGTTGAACAGGCACTCAACGCGTTTGATCAGATCGTGGGTTGTGTCCTTGCCAAAAATATCGCCCCGCTCAACTCCGGCGCGACTGGTTACGTTACCAGTCCGTCGTTTAAGTGGACTGTGAACAGAGATAAGTTACGGGCCGTCATTATGCTTTGTACCGAAAAAGACCTGAAAGGGAGTTGTGTCACGCAGACCATTGATGTGAAAAGGTGACGTTGTAAAATCATCAGTCTGTTTCTCCTGCCTCTCTCTTTCTCTAAAGAGAGAGGCATGTTCATTTAAGGGAATGGGAATTTTATAAGCAACTTCCTCTAATTTCGGGAAGGCAAGGTAAAATTATATATAATTTTCACTACATGTCATTGCGAGGAGCGAACCGCTTCTCGGAGAGCGACGAAGCAATCCCACCAGGGAATGTAACTATTATTTTGAGATTGCCACGTCGCCACTACGTGGCTCCTCGCAATGACAGAAATGGACACCCATGCAAGCCTACGAACTCGCCCAACTGATTTCCCAGCGCGCAGACAGCAACAAACTCTACCTCGAATTCCTCAAGGTTCCCGACCTTAGCATGGGACTGTACGTTCTGCCCGCGGGCGGCGCGGATCCCCAGTCACCGCACACGGAGGATGAGGTCTATTATGTGGTGGGCGGCAAAGCGAAGATCCTTGTCGCAGAAGAAAATCGTGATGTGCAAGCAGGATCCATTATCTATGTGGCGAAGAATGTAGAGCATCGCTTCCACTCGATTGAGGAAGAGCTAACAGTATTAGTGTTGTTTGCACCTGCGGAGTATTCAAACAAGTAAGTCGGATTGCCAACACCGCGTGATTTGCTTAGCAAATCACGCTCGGTGCAAGTGTCCCACCTGCGAATTAAGGAAGAATTAAAAGTGTTGGTCTTCTTCGCTCCAGCAGAATATTCGAAAAAATCGTAGGGCGGGATACCATCCCGCCAAATTTGCACTTTAACATGAGATGATATAATGACGGAAAATAGCCGTCATTTGACGGCGATTCTCCGTCATAGGAAATGACCATGATCGAATCACTTCTTGGCTCAAAAAATGCCGAACGGGTCCTGATCTATATTTTTGCTCGCGAAGAAGGGTATGCCCGCGAGATTGCCAGCTTTTATAAAACAGATTTGAAATCCATTCAAATGCAATTGGACAAGTTTGAGAAAAGTGGCGTTTTGGTAAGTCGAACGGTGGGACGCACTCGTCCTTATGTTTTCAATCCGCGTTATCCGTTTTTGAATGAGGTGAAAGCCTTGCTGGAAAAAGCACTGTCCTTTTACCCTGAAAACGAACGTGAAGAATTGGTAATGAACAGGCGTAGACCTCGAGCACGTGGAAAAACTTTATGAAGCAGATCAAAAATATGAGCCAGGTTGAACTGGCAGCCTATATCCAAGATTCTTTGCAAGCGGAAGGAATTAATGTTGTGCTTTCGGGCGGGAGCGCGGTTTCGTTTTATAGTAGTGACAAATATGTTTCAAAAGATTTGGATTTGATCAATGCCAATTTTGCTAAACGAAGCAAAATTAAGTCTGTGATGGAAAAGCTTAGGTTTCAGGAACAAGGACGTTATTTCGTAACTCCTGAATCCCAATTCTTTGTGGAGTTTCCCGAGGGTCCACTTTCCGTTGGAGAAGAACCTGTAAAAGAAGTCAGTGAATTTGAACTGGCGACCGGAACTCTACGAATTGTTTCTGCGACAGATTGCGTGAAAGATAGATTATGCGCCTTCTATTTTTGGAATGACCAGCAGGGATTGGCACAAGCTGTTTTGGTCGCTGAAAGTCAAAGTGTAGATTTGAAAGAAATAAAACGTTGGTCACGAGCCGAAGATAAAGAGAAAGAATTTGATGTTTTCAAAAAGCAACTCGGCTGATGTGGCAAAGAATATGGCGCACTGCTTATATTCGATTGAGGAAGAGCGCTGCGCTGAGCCTGTCAAAGCGTTGACGGCATTAGTGTTTTTGCACCAGCGGAGTATTCGAACCGACCATAGGCAATAGACAGTGCACGATGGCGGGACAGATTGGTCCATGGTCTTTTATCGTCTATCGTCATTATTTAGGAGAATATGTTTCAACTCAAAACCACTCCATTTCACGAACGGACATCCAAACTCTGCCTGCCGCAAAACTGGCGGCGTTGGGCGGGATATCTGGTCGTTGGTTCCTATGAATTGACGCTGGACCGCGAGTATTGGGCGATCCGCAATTCGGCCGCGTTGATCGATGTGACGCCCTTGATGAAATACATCATCAAAGGTAAGGATGCTAGTCGTTTACTGAACCGTGTCATCACTCGTGATATGGATAAGCTAAAAGTCGGTCAGGTCTATTACACGGGCTGGTGTGACGACGAAGGCAAGATGATCGACGATGGCACGATCAGCCGACTCGATGAGGGGACATATCGCATGACATGCGCAGACCCATCTTTGCGATGGCTTTCGATGAACTCCGTTGGACTTGACGTGGAGATCACGGAAGTCACTGACAATGTAGCGGCGCTCAGTTTTCAAGGACCAAACTCGAGGAAAATTCTGAATAAGGTTGCTGATGATCCCGTTGACGGATTGAAATATTTCCGTCTCATGCATAATCAAGTAGATGGAATCCCTGTCACAATTTCGCGGACAGGCTATACAGGTGATTTGGGCTTCGAGATTTGGATGGATGCCAAAGACGCCCTCACCATCTGGGACGCGTTGATGGACGCAGGCGCGGATTACGGCATCACTCCTGTGGGTATCCTTGCCATGGACATGGCGCGCGTGGAAGCGGGTCTGTTCATGATCGAAGTGGATTACACCTCCACGAACCACGCCTGGATTGAGCCGCAGAAATCTTCGCCGTTCGAGCTGGGGCTCGATTGGACGGTGGCGCTCGATAAGCAGTGTTACTTCGTTGGTCGCCACGCGCTGGAACGCGAGAAACGTGAGGGGTCGGTGTGGAAGTTAATGGGACTCGAAGTGGAATGGGATGGAATGGAGCGATTGTTTAAAGATGTTGGCTTGCCGCCACAGATCCCCGGCATGGCAATGAGAGGCAGTCTGCCAATTCTGGTTGGCAATGTTCAGGTGGGGTATTCTTCCACGTCAACATGGTCACCATTATTGAAGAAATACATCGCGCTCGCGCATTTGCAGAGACCATATTACGAACTTGGAACGGATGTGAGAATGGAAATCACGGTGGAGCATCACCGTCAGTACGCACCTGCGAAAGTGGTCAAGTTGCCGTTCTATGAGCCTGAGTGGAAGAAGAAATGAGAGAAATGAAGGCGTATCTTCCACAAACTTGGAATGACCCTCGTATTGAAATCAAGAACTCACCCATTAGTGGCAATGGGATGTTTGCCCGTGGGCCGATCAAAAAAGGCGAAGTAGTTTGCATTGTCGGTGGCATGGTGATGACAGATTCCGAGTTTGCGGCCTTTCAAGCCACTCATTCGCTTTACAACTCAATCCAGATTGATAAAAACCTGCATTTGGTGGAAGACCCTGAAATCACTCGATCCCTGGATGGCTCTATGAATCATTCGTGCGACTCAAGTGCTTGGATGGATGATGAAGTGACGCTAGTGGCCCGCCGGGATATAGAGTCTGGAGAAGAAGTCACCGTGGATTATGCATTGTTTACAACTCAATCAAATTGGATGTTGGATAATCGTTGCCATTGTGGTTCGCCACATTGTCGCCGTACGATTACGGGAGATGACTGGAGACGAAAAGATGTACAGGAAAGATATCGAAATCATTTTTCTCCCTTTATCAATCGCAGAATCGAGAGACTGATGAAAGGCAACCTGCATGACATTTAATCAATACGACGCGATCATTATCGGCGGTGGGCACAATGGATTAGTTGCGGCTGCCTATCTGGCACGGGCTGGGAAGAAAGTCGTGGTGCTCGAACGCAGACACATCGTCGGCGGGGCGGCGGTGACGGAGGAGATTTTCCCTGGGTACAAGTTCACCGAGTTTTCGTACGTGGTGAGTCTACTGCGCCCGGAGATCATCCGTGATTTGGAATTACCAAAACATGGACTGAAAATCCTGCCTCTGCCCAGCACCTTCACGCCAATGGACGGCAGAAGCCGTGGTGATTATCTCGCCGCTTGGGATGATCACGATTTGACACGCCGCGAAATCTATCGTCACTCGCCAAAGGACGCGGAAGCCTACGACGAATATGCTCGTGTCATGGCGCGCGCCGCGAAAGCCATCAAGCCGATCATCAACCTGATCCCCCCTGATCCCTCCTCCCTAACCCCTCGTGATTTATTAGGTTTGCTCAAGGTTGGTCAATACGCGGCAAGCCTCTCTGAAAAAGAACTCTACACTATCGCCAAACTCGCCACACAATCCTCGGCGGATCTGCTCGAAGAGTGGTTCGAGACCGAGGCGTTGAAAGGCACGAAAGCCGCCAGCGGGATCATCGGCACGTTCCTTGGACCGCGCTCGCCTGGGACGGCATACGTTTTGCTCCACCACTACATGGGTGAAATTGACGGCGCGTTCCGTGCCTGGGGTTTTGCGAAGAACGGCTCTGGAGGCGTCAGCGGCTCCATCCTTAACGCGGCAAAAGCGCTCGGGGTAGAGATCAGAGTCAACGCAGGTGTGAAGCAGGTCAAGGTGAGAGGTGGCCGTGCTGTGGGTGTCGTCCTGGAGAACGGCGATGAACTCGATTCCAAAGTTGTGATGTCTGCTGCAGACCCGAAGCGCACCTTCCTGCAATTCGTGGAGCAGAAACATTTCCCCGATGAATTTGTCACGTCGATCCAAAACTTCCGCACGCGCGGCTCGTCGGGCAAGGTCAACATTGCGTTGAGCGAACTGCCCAACTTTACTGCGCTGCCTTTCGAAGGCAAGGGACAAAACTCGGTGTTGCATCGCGGCGCGGTGTCCATCAGCCCAAGCATTGATTACATCGAGCGCGCTTACGACGACGCCAAGTATGGACAGATCTCGAAGCGCCCGTATCTCGACATGATCTTCCCATCCATGATCGACCCCGACATGGCGCCGCCTGGCGGGCACGTGATGTCCTGCTTCGTGCAATATGCGCCGTATGATCTTGAAGGCGGATGGAATGACGCGAAGCGAGACGAATTGGGCGAAGCGGTCATTTCGACCATCGAGCAGTACGCGCCGAACATTCGCAAGTGCATTGTCGGCATGCAGGTCATCTCGCCGAAGGATAT
>DASWEH010000609.1:0-15331 GCA_036394895.1 Anaerolineales bacterium | reverse complement strand
ACTTATCTGCTTGCATGGGATGGAGATACGCCCATTGCAGGCGCCGCTCTTTTTAAGGTACATAATGAGCCGCTACCTCTCCCGGAAGTGGCGCGGCGTTTCATGGCCTCCGTTTTTAAACACAGACCTTTACTTATTTGTCGTTCACCGCTTGCAGATACATCCGCCTTGCTTTTACCGGGTGAACCCGTCCGGGATGAAGCCCTGACTGTACTGGCTCAAGCTGCACATGACGAATTCAAAAAACAGCGGTGTTCATTCCTTGTTTTCGATTATTTGCTTACGGAACAATTACGATATCCAGACTGGCCTGCAGCTTTTGAACCAATCACTATTTCAGAGCCAGGGACCTATATGCCCATGGAATGGGAAAGCTTCGAAGCCTATCTCGAAGCAGGCAATAAGCATGATCGCCAGCATTACAAGCGCAGTCTGCGAGAAGCCGAAAAAAATGGACTGGTTCTTAGCAAGCACAGAACGATTTCAGATGTGGATCGAGCTCTACGATTGATTCGAAACGTTTCGATCTGGCATGGATCGGCGCCTAATCCCTGGATGCGCGGTCTGCTGGAAAACTTTTCCATGATCGACGGGACCTGGCTTGAAATCCACAAAGATAATGAGCTGGTGGGTTGCGGCGCGGTCATCCGTGATAACAAGTTCCAGCTTGCAGTTGCACTGGGTCTCGAGGATGACGTCCCCGGAGGCTATTTCCTGTTGTTATACACCGCATTGCAGGAAGCCTTTAAACATCAAGTTCGTCTGGTTCGGTTTGGAAGCGGAGCCTATGATATAAAACGCAGACTGGGATTCCATCTCGAAGATACAAATCATGCAATGGTCGCAATGGCAGGCATTACCTCCCGCGCGGTGAAGCGACTTGCAAGCTCAGAATAAACTAAATATCTTCTCGTCCTCCCTCCATCTCTAACAGCGTTATCGGTCATCAATCTGTTCCACTCGATGGCTCTTACGTTCATTCATCATTACGATAAGAAAAGACCAGCCACCGGTTCGTGGCGCGTGTAGGATTTTAGATACACTCTTCAATAGGAAGAAGACTTGATAACAGAATCCCTTCCTCGCTATATAGAATGTATGAATCAGGCTCCCCGACTTCTGCTGCGCGTGTGGAGAAGCCCATGATTCCCTTTGAGAGTTTCCTGCAACTTCCCACCTCAGAGGTCGCGGCGCTGATAAAGGCTACCGGGGAAAAGGTCTGTGTGTTCCCAGTGAATGGGACGCGGCGCTGGTTCCTGCTGGAACATGCTCAGGAGATCAAAGATGATTTCTTCGAAGCCTATATGGATGTTTCGATCAGGAACCACATCGAATTATGTGCGATGCTATTCGATCATGGCATTGACACCATTCTGGCTCCTGTATTCGGGCGCGAACTCATGCGTCGCGGCGATGAATATACCCGGCGGGTGGGTATCGACGGCTTGGTAGGTACATCCACAGACAGGAACTATCGAGACTTCTTTGAGCAATATCATGTCAGAGTCCGTTTTTACGGTGATTATCGCGACGTATTAACCGGGACACCTTATGAGTATGCTTTGAAGTCAATGTATGAGGTGACCGAAGCGACGAAACAGAACACAAGTGTTCGTCTGTTCTTTGGCGTCTTCGCGGATGAAGTCACAGAGACCGTTTCCCGGCTATCGGTGGAACACTATGTAGCCCAGGGCTCGATCCCCGATAAACAAACCCTCATTCGAAAATACTATGGCGAAGACATGTCGCCGGTCAGTCTGTTCATCGGTTTCGATAAATTCAGTGTCTTCGATATGCCACTTCTGTCAACCGGTGAAGAAGACTTGTACCTCTCGCTCAGCCCTTCACCTTACATGACTCAGCATCAGCTACGCGCCATTCTTTATGATCATATCTTTGTCCGCCCCACACCCGAACCCGATTACACCAAACTCTCTGGCGATGAACTCAACTGGCTCAGGGATTATTACCGCAAAAATAAAGATTATGCCTTTGGCGTTGGAAAACTAAAGTTCAATTTATGGGTTCCCGACAGGGGAAGTGAAGAGTGACGGATCTTATTTCAAAACTGGTGGACGAAATCGGACCCGGTCATATGGGCAGCACTGCCTACGACACAGCCTGGGCAGCCCGCCTCGGTGAGATTGACTGGAATTTGAGCAGCCATGCACTATCCTGGCTGACTGAAAATCAATTACCAGATGGTTCGTGGGGCGCGCCTGCCCCGATGTACTATCATGATCGCGTCTTGTGTACGCTAGCCGCCATGATCGCACTCTCCTATCAAGGTCGACGCGTACACGATAAGGTCCGAATCGAGAATGGCAAGCTGGCTCTCGAGCGGATCGTCGGTAGCGCGACGCAGGGGCTCCAATCTGATCCAAACGGAGCCACTGTCGGCTTTGAAATGATCGCCCCCACCCTCGCAGCAGAAGCCGAAAAGCTGGGAATTATCAAAAATCAAGGGAATCGCATCCTGGGACGTTTATCCAAACTGCGCGCAAAGAAGCTTTCCTATCTCCATGACAATATGATCAGCAGGAATGTGACGATGGCTTTTTCTGCGGAAATGGCTGGCACCGATGGTCAGCACATGCTGGATATCGAGAATCTACAGGAGAACAATGGTTCCGTAGGTGTCAGTCCTTCCGCTACGGCTTATTTCGCTACCTATGTCAAAAGAGGAGATCAAGCCTCTTTAGATTATTTGAGAAGTGTAATAAAGCCTGACGGAGGAATGCCAAATGTGGCACCTTTCGACATTTTTGAAATTGCCTGGGCATTATGGAACCTCAGTTTTATTCCTGATCTGAAAAAGAACGGAAAACTACAACCTCATATTGATTTCCTTTCAAACGCCTGGCAGCCGAAACGTGGCGTGGGATTCGCAGCGAACTATTCGGTCAAGGACAGCGATGATACCGGGCTGGTGTATGATACTTTGTTACGATTCGGTCATGAAAAGGATCTCGCCAGCGTATTAATATACGAGGAAAAAGACCACTTCCGCTGTTTCGATCTCGAGGCGAATCCATCCATAAGTGCAAATATCCATGTGCTCGGCGCGCTTGGACAAGCTGGGCTCGATCAAAAGAATTCTTCCGTCCAGAGGGTGCTCCGTTTTCTGCACAAGGCGAAAGGGACCAATCCTTTCTGGGTGGACAAATGGCACTCTTCCGCCTATTACGCGACCGCACACGCCGTCATCGCCTGCGCTAAATTTGCAAGTGAATTTGTGGAAGAATCTGTGAGATGGATTCTCCGTTCGCAAAACCGAGATGGCTCGTGGGGCACGTACTTATCAACTGCCGAAGAGACCGCCTACGCTATTCAGGCTCTTTGGTTTTGGAATGAAAATGTGGCGAAGATACCAAAAAATGCTTTAAGGCAGGGAGCCCGTTGGCTCACAGAACATTTCGATCAACCCTATCCACCTTTGTGGATCGGAAAGTGCTTGTACAACCCCAACCTGGTGATCCGCTCAGCGGTCATCAGCGCCCTTACATTGGCTCAGTAACCTTATGAAAAGACCGTTTGACGCCATCCTAAACGTCCCTGTCTCTGATCCCGATGATGCCCGCCGTAGAAGGCTCCTCAATATCCTTTTACTCGGTACGATCATTGCAACATTGATGGGGCTGTTGGCCGTTGTCATTGATGTTATAACAAGAGGTCCGGTTGACAGTGCTGAATCACAAGCTACGCTATCTGGCATTGTCCTCGTCACCATCGGGATTCTAGTGATTTATCAAATCAATCGCCGATATTCCGGACGATTGGCTGCCTTACTCTTTCTGCTTCTCCTGACCGGTGTCTTTACTTTCACGGACGCGCCAGAACAACTAATAGGGGGACGTTCCCTATTTCTTTTTACAATCCCCATCGTAATGTCCAGTTTGATTCTTGCGCCTAGGGCGAGCTTCCTGCTCGCGGCGCTTAGTAGCGGGGTTATCTCTGTGCTGGCATTATCCATTGGCCGCTCTGTAAATCTTTTCGGAGCCATTGGCTTCTTTATGCTTGCCCTGGTTTCCTGGTTATCTGCGCGTAGTTTGGAAGATGCGCTTAAGGAGCTTCGTGTTATCAATGCAAATCTGGATCAGGTTGTTATTGAACGTACAAAAGCCCTGGCTGAGTCCCTTGAACGGGAACGAATTGAAGCAGGTCGGAGTCAGGCAATCTTGAATTCCATCGCCGATGGTGTCGTTGTTTTTGACACCAATTGGAATGCAATTTTGGCGAATCCGGCGTTAACAGGGATGCTTGACCTTCCGCTGGAGTTGATCGTCAATAAAAACTTCCGCGATCTCATCGAACACCCTAAACTTTCTTCTAGAAGCCGCAACCTTTTAAATGCCATGATGGAGTATGATACGCAGCCTCCTAGTTTTCGCATCGAATGGGATAAGAAGACTCTCTCCATCAGTGCGGCACAAGTCTACGACTACACCAAGGAAAAATTTAGCAACATTGGCACTGTGACCGTCTTCCGTGATTTCACGCGTGAAGCAGAGGTGGAAAAACTTAAGAGCACCTTTGTTGCTATTGTTTCTCATGAACTTCGCACACCCCTCAATGCCATTTTAGGTTATGCCGAGATGTTCAAAGAAGCAGTTTACGGAGCTATGAACGATAAGCAGATCAACATGGCTGAACGCATCATGAAGAATACGCAACGCCTGCTGGGTCTCATCAACGACTTGCTCGATCAGGCACAAATGGAAGCAGGCAAGCTAACCATCCAAATGGCACCCGTGCGACCTGCCGAATTGCTGGAAAATCTGCATAGTGTGATGGATCAGAGCGCTCACGACAAAAACCTGAAGCTGACCAGCGAAATTGATGATAATCTGCCGGAAGTATTAAATGGTGATGCAGCGCGCTTGCAGCAAATTTTGCTCAACCTTGTCAACAATAGTATTAAATTTACAGAACACGGAATAATCCATGTGAGACTGTTTTGTCCCTATGAAAATCGATGGGGAATAGAAGTATCGGATGCTGGGGCTGGTATCTCCGAGTCCGAAATACCCTATATATTTGAGACGTTTCGTCAGGTGGAAGGCACAGCCACCCGTGTCCATGGCGGTTTCGGGCTGGGCTTATCGATTGTCAAGCAGTTGGTCTATTTGATGAATGGAGATATCACTGTCAAAAGCAAAGTGGGTGCAGGGAGCCTATTTACGGTCACGTTGCCTCTTGTCATCCCAGAGCAAAGCAACGAGAAATGGAGGATCGGATGAGCGACTTAGCCCTGATTATCGAAGATGATGAGGACCTTGCCAGCATTTTTGCAGAAGCACTCCGGGGGGTCGAGTTTGAGGTTGAGATTATTGCAGATGGACAAACTGCCCAAGAAAGGTTGAAAAATGGAGTGGCTCCGTTTCTTATCCTGCTGGATATGCATCTCCCTCATGTTTCGGGCGCAGACTTGTTAACCAATATTATCAAAAAAGAAGATCGATTTGCAAAAACGATCATCATCATTACCACGGCTGATGCCCGCATGGGGGAAGCTTACACGGAAGAAGTGGATTTTGTGATGATCAAACCAATTTCGTTCGTCCAGTTGCGAGATCTGACCAGCCGCCTAAAACCAAAGAGATAACATAAAGTGACTTATATAAGGGAATATTGGTCTAAATCGAAGATATACCGCGTGTTTCTTGTTTTGGCAATCCTCTATGCCATCCTGCGGCTCGCCATTCAGATATTCCTTTTTTCAGATGCAATGCGCCCTGAGGCGGTCGCAGAGGGAGTCCAGGTCTCGGCAGATTTACAACAGTCATATATTGCCTCGGCGCAGCACTTCCAGGCACGCGAAGACTTGTATAACAAGGGTTCGCTTGAGCATGTTGAGGCGCACTATCTTTATTCCCCTGCCTTTGCCTTTTTCTTCTCTCCCATCCTGCTTTTACCTTTACAAATCCTATTGCCGCTGATGGTGATCATTCACATTCTGGTTTATGCATTGTTATATATAGGGTGGAATCGGATATTCGTACAAAATCACTTAATCAGCGTTGCCAGGCAATGGGCCGGACTTTTGCCCGTTACTCTTGTGTTCTCAGCCTTTTGGGATGACTTTTCTTACATGAATACCTATATTCTCGTTGCCCTGTTCGCAACATTCCTGATCGACGCAGTCTTACAGGAAAAACTAGTCTGGGCTTCCTTCTGGCTGGGAGCGGTCATCCTGCCCATTAAACCGCACTGGGCATTTGCCCTGGTTTTGCCACTATTGCTGGGAAGATATCGCTTCTTTTTGAAATTGCTGCTCGGAGCGGCACTTGCTTATCTCATCGTGGCGGGAATTACGATCCTGGCTGGTGGATTTGAGTACGGTATTCAACAATATCGGGATTATTTTGCTTTCCTTAGCCGTCTCACGCGTGACTATCCGTGGTGGGGACCTGATAAGCCTTTCCTTGGCTACAACCACTCCATCATGCAGATTGTTCTGTACTATCTGGGCGCGACCACCGCGAATATGCGTTTGGCAACAATTATTAAATTAATACTGCTCATCCCTCTCGGATGGATCAGTTTGAAATTTCTTCGCAATCCGAGCAACAAAGCAGGAAGTGAAATTCCAGAGACTGCGCTGGCACTGGCCTTTGCACTTTATCTCGGAGCGTTTATTTGGCTGGACATGGTCTGGGAACTGTCGCTTGGCGTGGTCATCTTTGCCTATTTGCTTGCTACCTCCGAACAAAAATGGGTTCGAATCTTATTGTGGGTACTATTCGCGCCTTACGCCCTTTTGGATATTTGGCGCTTAATCAGTTACTTGGGATTCGGCGATCGCGTCCTTTATCAAGGCGCTTATGTTCTCACTGACCCGCTGATCTATATCCCCTGGATCATGATGATATTGCTGGTTTTCTATGCAATATTATTGTCGAAATTAAACCGATTTTCCATGAAGCCTGTTTGAGGTACAAGAATACATTTCACAAAAACAAGCGCACCTCCTGTTCAATTTCAACAGGAGGTGCTTTTATTATATTTTGTCAAAACGTTTAATCATTCAAATGATAGGTGTGGTAAGAGTTTTGACAGGGATTTCCCCAGGCAATATGCATTTCGCGTGCGGTCAAATCAACCACCATAGCAGAGATTGTATTCTCCCGATCTAGTGGGTCGATGCCCGCGATATTGTGATTGCAGATCGAGTTCGGAAGGTTGACATGATCCTTCTGGATCGCCTGTAAGGTCTTAATGGTATGCGTGGAGTTTTGTCTTAGTAAACGATTAGCGCGAAAATAGCGAACACGCGAAGAAATGAGGGATTCAGGATCGTTTTCGATCTCTTTCATGATCTGAGAAAAATAATGATTGGTATGGACGATATACCCGTCGGTTCCGTGTAGGATGTCAAATCTACGGGCGGATACCTCCACAGAATATAGTTCTCCACTTTCGTGAGCAATCAAATGGTTATAACCCGCCGCACGATGAGAGACGAGTGTCCGTCCAATGGCGCCCGAGATACGTCTGGCTGCCAGTACGGCCCTTGACACTACCAAGCGAGGAAGGCCAATCCGTGAATCGTTGGGGTAGACAGAATCGATGAGTTGCGCAATGCCATAGGCGTTGAACCCCACATTCGGCAGGAGCCCGCCATACGTCATGGCAAGGAACGGAGGTTCCTCCTTGGGTCGGGCTGAGACAACAAAGACATCATTCTCGTCCTCGGGTATCCAATCTTCGTTATGGGCGAGAAGCACATGCCCATCCGCCGTGCGTTCTTCATTGACCGCAAAACTGGTGCAGCGCGTCAGATGAAGAGCGTCCATCGTCACCGCTTCCATCACATTCAATACTACAATATCATCAAAGGTAACGTTCGCGCCCTTGGCAACCCCTTGCATTTCATCAATATATTGCGGGTAACGTTCTTCGGCAAAGGGCAGATATTTGCGTGACTGGATTTTTGCTCCATCCCATGTAAGCTCAAGAGAATCATAGGATTGGTCGATGAGGAGATGTGCATTTTCAATACTATGCTGGATCTGTTCGCGTCGCGCTTCTCCGATTTGACATCCCATCTCATGATGTGTCCCAGAGACTTCAACGAGCGGCGGTGGCGAATTATGAATAATCGTGTTGGGAATTGGTGTTTCTCTGAAGGCCATATTTTCCTCTATAAAATGAACCGCCCCGTTGTTGCTCGGGGCGGATTCATTATAACATGAGAGAATTTTAAGCCTAGGAGGCGGGCGGCACCTGCCCGGACCCCGAAGGGGGTGTTGGTGGGGTGTAAGCGGTCATCGCAGGGACCTGCGGTAGCCGCAAACCGAACCAGGTGGTCACGGCCCCGCCGATTCCCACCATTCCAAGCAGGAAGAGGATCAAACCTCCCAGGCAGGGAATCAAGCCGATCGCGCCACCCACAAGCATAAGAAGGAAAGTGCCGAAACCGATCGTAAGCACAGGCGACCACGTCTGATTAAGTGACTTCGTAAAGCGTTCGCCGATCTCTGAGCCCATCGCTACCACCCCAAATAGCCAGGCAAGAAAAGCAATGACCGGCGGAATAATAGTAAGAAAGAGGATAGCTGCAACAAAGAATGATAACAGACCAATCGCACCCGTCATTAATGGCTGGGAAACCATTACTTTTCCCGCACGTTCGAGCTGTGGCTGCCAGAAAAGGGCAAGGAGCATCGCAAATCCAGAGATAAAGACAGCCCAGAACATAATCCAAAAGACTTGTGTAAAAGGATTGTAGTCAATGTGTATATTCGGGCTCGGCACATTGGGCACGCTGGGAACGCTAGGTGCTGTCGGCGGGATTCGTCCACTGGGAAAGGTAATATTCGGTGCCACGTTATTGACCACTTCCCCTTCAATTTTCGCGCCTTCTGCGCGGGTGAGTTGACTGCCAATCGTGACAACATCGCCAGTTACCAGCGCAGATTTTTCCAGGCTGATCTGCCCGCCTACTACAACAACGTCACCTTTCGTTTCGCCGTTGCTTTTGATCGTGCCGCCAATGACCACAAGATTTCCATTCAGGCTGGCATCATCTTCAATAACAACGTTGCCGCCAAAGACAACCAGGTCGCCATTGAACGTATCGCCTTTCTCCAGCGTGAAGTTGTCCCCAAAGATGACCCGACCGCTATCGCCTGGGTTGGGTCCCTGTGCATAGGCCGAACCGGTCGGCATGAGCAACAGGGCAGCCAAGATCAATAAAGTAAAAAGTTTGAATGTTATGTTCTTCATAGATTACACTCCTCGCGGAACACCGCCCCGGGCGAACCGCCATATTGATACGGTCCATAAAAGACCGATACCTGCCAACGCGGAGGCCAACACCATCAATCCAAAGGGAGAAAGGAAGCTTGGCATCACACGCAAAATTACTGAACCTGCCTGTGCGATTGCCTGCAAAGTCGTGATCAGGAAGACTCCCCAACCAATTAATGAAGTGATCCACGTGGCAGGCGAAGCAAAGAAGGAGGCTATGTATGGCCCCGCAAGCCACATAAGCATTACGAGCCCCCCGAACGTGAACAAGACAGTTCCCCATAGTCTGCGACGTCGTTCCGCCACCTTCCGTGCGGCCAAACGAGCCTGGAAGCGTACAGTAAAACCTGCTGAAGGAGAAACCGCTTTTACAGCGCGTAAAGCCCGGCCTGTTTCCGCCAGCGCGCTACAATAGGAACATACCCGCAGATGTGCATCCAGATCGAGCTTCTGCTTGGGATCGATCAGCTTGTCATCTAACAGCCAATCTTCAAAAGGCTGGTGATTCATAGACTCTCCTTTCGGCGCGAGCACGTGGCGAGCGAGGCTCATCTTCCTGCCACATCCCTGCCAGGGCACGCCGCGCCCGGTGCAGGCGGCTTTTGACAGCACTGACCGTCAGCTTTAAAGATTCAGCAATTTCAATTTCAGAATAGTCATACCAATATCGCATAATGACCGCGGCCCGATCTGTATCGTCAAGATCCTTAAGCAAAATGTGGAGGCGGTCGCGGTCTTCACGTTTCACGGATTCAGCTTCCGGGTCGGGTGAAGAGGCATCCGCAATTTCAAAGCTGGTACCGTCGTCGTTCTCTTCATCCACAGAGAAGACGGAAAGTTTGCGACGGCGCAGTCTATCAATGCAATAATGTGCGCCAATCGAAAGCAGCCAGGTAGCAAATGACCGACTCTGGTCATAGCGATGCAAATTCTGATAGGCTCGCAGGAAGGTTTCCTGCGCGGCATCTTCGGCAGCTTCAGGTTCGCCTAGCATGCGATAACACAAATTGTAGACGTGCGTTTGATGTTCCTCAACAAGCTTTGTAAACGCTTCGTCGTTGCCTTGCTGTGCCTGGAGCACCCAGGCAAGTTCATCATTCACTCGCGCTCCTTGTACTCTCTATACGCAGAACCCTGAAAAAGGTCGCGCCCTGCTCCTGGCGGAGTCAAAGTCTCCAGACTTCTGAGGTTTTGTGATTCAACGACTGGAGTCGTTGACTCCGTGGCGTATCATATCTAATGAATATGCGCATCGCCGCTGCCCTCGGGACCGAGAACTTGCTTCCATTTTCCAAGTGAATCAGCCCTGAGAGCGAACAAAATGGCAATCGCCGTGGTGAGTGGGACTGCAGTGACCAGACCGAGCGAACCAACCAGGGTACGGACGATCTCCTCGGCGATAAACTCAAAATTGACCAGAAATCCATAATTACTACGCCCAAGCGAGAACATGAGCAGCATGGGCAACGCCGCGCCTGCATATGCCAGAACCAGCGTATTGACAGTCGCTGCGACATGGTCCTGCCCAATCCGCATGGCAGACTGAAACAAGGCACGGAATCCGAAAGATTCATTCGCATGGTGCAACTCAAAGACTGCCGAGGCCTGCGTTGTGACGAGATCATCCAGCACACCCAGTGCTCCGATGATCATCCCGCCTAGCAACAACCCGCGCAGGTTGATCTGTGTATTGAGCATTTGGATCAGGAACAATGCATTCTCATCCCCTGAACCTGTCAGCCGTGTGAAAAACACGAAGAGCCCGGCGAGAGTTCCAGTGATGAGCAAAACAAAGATCATACTGGTCACAGCCGCGTGTGTTTTGAGGTTCCAGCCATAAGTGAGATAAAGCGTCACTCCCAGAAGGATCACCGAGCCGATAATGCTCACCCGTAATGGGTCTTCGCCCACCAGAATGTGTGGAATGATATAACCAATAATGACAAGTAAACTAAAACCAAGACTGAGCAGCGAACGGAATCCCTTCCAACGGCTAATGGCAAGAATGACAGCTACAAAAATTGCGGTAAGCCAAAAGAGCGAGTTCGCGCGCACAAAATCCACGAAATAGACGGTCAACACTCCATCGGGACGGGAGCCAACTGTTACTAAAACAGTATCACTGGTTTGGAGATAGACTGCGTTTGAAAGGATCTGTCGTTTGCCGTAATCCATTTCCATGACAATGCCGCGATACTCCCCCTCCAGCAATTCCACGCGGGCAATCTGATAGCGTTGAACCGTCCCACCCAAGTCAATTTCACCATCTTCAATAATTTCCGTCACCCGTGCACGAACTGTCCCCGCACCAAATGAAGACATGTTCGCATCCGGCAAATCAACATGCGCAAAGTAAGGCCAGAGCAGAACAGCAAGCACGACCAACCCGAAAATAATTAGCCAAGGAACATATTTGTTGCTCACGGTTCACTCAAACCCTTATCCTGCTTGGTGAGCGCTTCTCTTTGACTCAACTCTTCCAATATTCTCAATAACAACCAATAGACAACCAGTTGCACACCGACTAAAAATATCAAAGCACTACACACCATGTAAAACCACAAACGACCGATTTCCCAATGGCGTGCACCAAGTACGAGAGCAACCAGCCCAATTGTCGGACCTGCAAAGATAGCTAGAAGACCCACCCAACCGAATTGTTGATCCAAGGGTGTCTTAAAGATAGGTTTGCCAAATAAGCCTTGTCGGATTGGTTTCTTATAAAATAGCGCGACCAGATAATTGAACGTAGTCCCCAAGGCAAAAAGGTTTACACCTGTCACCGTGGATATCAACGCCAGGAATAAAACAGCAACGCCCCACGGACCCAGTGTCAGCACGCCATTAGATCTTAAATAAAGAATCCACAAAAAGACAACACTCGCGATCCCCAGTCCTCCTAATCCTAGCAAACCCAGTATCCTGACTGGATTGTACGACAGTGCAGTCCAAAGCATGCTTTGTATGAAAATGCTTCCATCGCGGAGTACGCTCAATTTTGAACGTCCTACACGCTCGCTGTAAGGGATGGGAATTTCCTCAATTTTTATACCTTCGTGTACTGCACGCGTGCTCATCACCGGAGTCAGATTCAATCCATCTGGCAGTGGATAAATACGTTCAAGAATTTCTCTTCTGAACACGCGCATTCCGCTGGCACTATCTGTCACTTTTTGGCGACTTAACAAGGTAAGTAAATTAGCAAAGAAAAAATTGCCTACCCGACGAGTAAACGGCATCTTGCTATCTTCACCAGCCATGCGTGAGCCAATGACAAGGTCCGTCCCTTTTAGGGCCGCCTCGCATAATTGTGGAAAATACTCAGGCGGGTAAGTGCCGTCTGCGTCGAGGAACCCGATCAGTTCTCCGCTCGCCTTGGAAAAGCCTGTCTTCAGAGCGGCGCCGTATCCTTTGTTTTGGGGATGACGGATGAGATGCACGCCAGGAATGCTCTCTGCGACCTCAGCCGTTCGATCCTTCGAGCCATCATCTACAATCAGAAGTTCCAGCCGGTCTACTCCCACCTTTTTGAGAGCAAGTTGAACCGAAAGCACACGGGAAGCAATTTCAGCAATCCCATTTTCTTCGTTGTACGCGGGAATAACAATGGATAAGATTGTCATGAAATTTCATCCTTCAGTGAGGGATAAATGACTCGATCCGGCTTGCTTATACTTCCGTCAATTGCCTTGATTGGTTGGGCTGGAACTCCTCCGACGACGGTATGAGGCGGCACATCTTTTGTGACAACCGCCCCCGCCGCGACGACCGCGCCTTTTCCTACTCTCACACCGTCCGTAATGATCGCACCCGATCCCAGCCAGACGTCATCTTCAATGATGATTCCCTGGGCTGTAATCCCTTGTTCAATGAAGGGACGATCGGGATCATCAAAAACATGATTCACTGCAATGATCTGCGTAAAAGGCGAGGTATAGACGCGGTCTCCAATCGACACTCCTCCCTGCCCGCGGATCACCGAATATTCTCCGATAAGACTGTCTTTCCCAATTCTGATCCCTGAATGAGGAAGATTCCGAAAATTGTAGACATGCAAAACAGCTCCATGCATAACGATGGTTCCCGATCCAATCTCGATTCCCTGTGGACAGGCATGCAGATAGACACCTTCATCCAGATAAACGCCTTGACCAAGCTTGATATGGTCCGCAAACCTCAGGCGGACATGGCTTTCAATTGCCGCCAAACCATCCATGTGGAGGATGAGACGATAAAACAGCCCTCGCAGCCCAATTCCAATAATGGTAGGGATCCATGCAAACAGAAAATACAAAAATTGTTCGAGAACATACCGAAAGAGGGAAGACGCCTGGCGGTCCAAATAGAGACGAATGCTATTTAACATAACTCTTGAGAGGAATCACAGGATCACTTCGGAATCCCTAAAATAGGCGATTGTTTTCTCCAAACCTTGCTCGAGAGTCACCGTTGGAGTCCAGCCTAATTCTTTTGCCGCTTTTTTGGCATCCAGATAAATGTGACGCGTTTCGCCTACCTTTGCAGGTCCGTGCTGGATCGGGTGGGAATAGCCTATAGCCTTTGCTAGTGCAAAAAAGATATCGTTGATGGAGGTGGGTCTTCCCCATCCCAAATTATAGATTCCGGGTTGATGCTCTATAGTCACTGCCAGGTAGTTGGCATAGGCGCAATCCCCTACATAAACGAAGTCTCGTGTTTGCTCGCCATCACCGTTGACAAGTGCAGGTTCGTTCGCCAGCATTTTCCCGGTAAAGATCGCCACCACGCCTGCCTCCCCATGTGGATTCTGTCGAGGACCAAAAACATTCGGGTAACGCAGCACGGTGTACTTCAAACCGTAGTTGGCATGATACATATACAGGTAATGCTCAACCGTATGCTTGCTGGCACCATACTGGCAGATCGGGTTGATCGGATGCTCTTCATCGCAAGGAAGTCGTTCAGGCTCTCCGTAGGCCGCACCTCCGCTCGAGATATAAATAAAGTGTTTTACTTCAAATTCCCTGGCGCATTCAATTAGATTGATCGACCCCAGAATATTGACATCCGCATCAAATAGAGGCTGAGCCACCGATCGGCGCACGTCCATTTGCGCGGCATGATGACTCACATAATCGGGTCTCTCCGCCGCGAACACATCCCGGACCTTAGGATCGCGAATATCCATTTGATAAAACTTTGCCTGTGGATTCAAATTGGAAAGTCTTCCCGTGGAAAGATCATCCAGAACGACCACTTCGTATCCTTTGGAAAGGAACAGGTCTACCACGTGAGACCCGATAAAGCCAGCCCCACCTGTTACAAGTATTTTTGACATAACGACTCCTTCTTTGTTCAGCTCGATGTTCAAACGTTCGGCTGGGATTATTTCAGCACAAGCTACATCGGACGCCTAATTATATTTGATATGGGAAATCGGGAGGGCTTCATCCAAAAAATCTTGCTTCAAATCGAGACCCCGGGTGTCCATGAAAGTAGAATAATATCCGCCCTGTTGGAGTGCCATACTCAGCATATCCGAGCATTCTTCCATCGTGAAGTTGGATTGTTTTGTCCAAGCCATTTTTCATCATAAAGACCTGTTCTTCGATTGTATAAGAGCTAGAGAAAAAAGTCCTAAAACACCGCAAATCACAAAACCCCAAGTCAATCCTAAAATTTGTGAGAGCACACCAATTAGAATGGGTCCGACCATATCTCCAAACTCCTTGAACGAACCAGCCGCACCCATCGTTGCACCGAGCTTTCCTGCCTCTGCTAATTTACTTACCAATATATCCGTATTGGTCCAAACGATTCCTACTCCGATCCCTGCAATTACCGCATCAACAATAAGCAATGCATCTTTTACAAAAGGTGCAGCAATAATACTCATTGCAGAAAGGATCAATCCAACGCGGATCGTCGTCGTAACATTTGTTTTATCGGCAAGATAGCCTGCCACAGGTTGGATCAGGAGATAACTTAAAGCGACCAGCGAAAGAATCAAACCCGTTTGAACGGCACCATACTGAAGTGCATACACACGAACGGGCAAAAAGCCAAATAGAATGCTTACAAAAAACATATTAACCACAAT
>DASWEH010000608.1:0-6031 GCA_036394895.1 Anaerolineales bacterium | reverse complement strand
CTCCAGTAAATTCCAACTCTCCCCTTGTTCTAATGCGTTGGTCAAGAGCCGTCGAGAGCAGTTGGTTGAATAATTCTTCGCTGGCGGAGGCAAGAAACTCTTTCAAGCGCGTTTTCGCGCTATGAATCTGTTTGAATGAATCGAAGGAAGGATTCCACGAATTCAACGTGCCATCTTTATCTAACAGAACAACTAACAAGCTTGTGGATTCAAGGAATGGTTCAACCCCGTACTGGGCAAATAAGGTGGATAACTCGCTCAATGCATCATGCTCCTTATCAACGTGCCCCGCGTCGTCCGAACTGACGCTCCAGCATATCCACCGAGAGATGGATCATCGTCGGCCTGCCATGCGGACAAGTCCGCGGCGAATCACAGGCTTCGAGATCATGCAACAAGGCGCGCTGTTCTTCATTCGATAAGGCTTGCCCGGCTTTGACCGCCATTCGTTTGCAGACGCGGGCGGCGAGTTTTGCCTCTACTTCATTTTGTAGAGGCGATTCATCTTCCTCAAAATCTTCCACGAGGGCACGCAGCGCCACCGATGGGTCACTTCCCATAAACAAGGCAGGCATGGCACGCACTTGAAATGTATTGGGTCCAAACTCTTCTACATCAAAGCCAAAATGCTGCAATGTAGGCAATTGAGCCATTAACAAATGAGCTGAGTGAGGAGGCAACGTTACCGCCGCTGGCGTTAATAAAGATTGCGAGGGAATATTCTTCATGGCATGTTGTGCCATCAATTTTTCAAACAAGATCCGCTCGTGCGCAGCATGTT
Source organism: Anaerolineales bacterium (assembly GCA_036394895.1). GTDB lineage: Bacteria > Chloroflexota > Anaerolineae > Anaerolineales > Villigracilaceae > Defluviilinea. Next base: position 5,250 of record DASWEH010000608.1, on the reverse strand, counting down.
GATCAATGAGATAGAGTCCATCCGGACCTTCCGCAACAAGATAGGTCGCGCCGATCTGACCAATGAGGCGGAGGAGAGGAATAGCAGATTGAACGTTTTGGGTAGAGGCAGGAGGTTGAGAATCAATCTCTAGCCTCTTATCTTGATTGGCTAATGACTGATCCTTTTCGACTGACAACTGACCGCGCAGCGTGCTTACAGACAGCTGTTCGTCATGCCCAATTGCCCAATCCAACCCAGTATGTCTTGGTTGCTCGGGAGGAACTGTCCGTGTTGTGCCCCATAGGCTTGGCGCCACATTAGGGACGGGCGAATACGCCAGCAACGCCTTGCGCGCCGAACGCTGGACAAAGCTAAAGACTTTCTCCTGATTCCGGAAGCGTACCTCTGCCTTCGCAGGATGGACGTTGACATCCACTTCCTCAGGAGGGATTTCAAGGAAGAGGGCGGTTAGCGGATAACGTCCTACCATGAGCAATGTATGATAGGCTTGCAAAAGCGCAGTGCTAAGGGAAACATCATGCACCCAGCGTCCATTAACAAAGAACGTGATTTCCTTGCGGTTGGAACGCGTCAGAGAAGTGGGACTGATAAATCCGGTCAGCCCGTATCCCTCTTCCTGCGATTGGATTTCCAGCATTTGTTTCGCCACATCCACACCATATAGTGCAGCCAGGATGGCGCGCCGGTCGCCATCGCCGGTCGTTTGCAAAACAACATTTTTTCCATCGGATAATTTAAAACGCCTGTCAGGATAAGCCAGCGCATAACGCGTGACCAGGAGATCAATGGCGCGACGTTCGGTGACATCGCTTTTCAAGAATTTCAAACGAGCGGGAACGTTGTAAAACAGGTCCTCCACACGGCCGGTGGTGCCAACTGTCCTTCCCACTTTCGTGAGAGAGCCAGTCATTCCCCCCTCCACTTTTAAGCGCGCGCCTTCCTGTTCATTCTGCACGCGGGAGGTGATTGTCATCCGCGAAACGGAGCCAATCGACGCGAGGGCTTCGCCGCGGAATCCAAGCGTGGAAATAGAAAAAAGATCAGCGGAGCGAGCCAGCTTGGAGGTCGCATGACGCGCAACCGCAAGTTCCAGTTCGTTCGATGGGATTCCCGATCCATCATCCGCAACTTCGATCAGTTTTTTCCCGGCTTCTTCGATGGTGATCGTAATGGAACGCGCGCCGGCATCCAGAGAGTTTTCCAATAACTCTTTGACGACCGAGGCGGGCCGTTCGATGACCTCGCCCGCCGCGATCTGCGAGGCGACCTCGGAAGAAAGTAAACGAATAGACATAACAGGATTATAACCCGCTGAAGACTATAATTATCGGCATGAGAACACTTTTCCTGGCACTGACCCTTCTGTTGACTTCATGTTCATTACGAGCAACCCCTGTCCCAACAGTGATAGCAACGGCTGTCCTTCCAACTGCCACCGTAATTACTCCCACTCCGCTTCCCACACCAACACTTGCCCCTTATGAACAATATACAATTCCTTATTTAGGTAGGCGGACCTATGGAGGCGGGAAAATCGAAGTCGTGGAAAAGCTCGCAGAAAGCGATACATTTACGAGCTATTCCATCCGCTACCCAAGCGATGGCTTGAATATTTACGGATTTATGAACATACCCAAAGGAAACGGACCTTTCCCGATCATTATTTCCGTTCATGGGTATGCTCCTTACGGCAAATATGACCCGTTCAAGCCTGCGCAGGATTTTGCTAATTTCTTTGCAGAGAATGGATTCATTGTCGTACAACCAGGTCTGCGCAATCAGCCACCTTCGGATAACGGAGATAATCTAATGCGGGTGGGCATGACAGTCGATGTGATGAATCTGACCGCGTTAATCAAAGCGAGAAACGATCTGCCAGCGGAGTTGGCAAGCGTTAATCCTGACCAGATGGGATTATGGGGAGCCAGCCTGGGTGGAGAAATTGCATTACGAGTCTTGACCATTAGCCCGGATATCAAAGCGGCTGTGCTCTATTCTCCGCTCAGTGGGAACGAAGAACGTAATTCAAGACAATTGTATGAAGTATTCCGCGATGAAGAATTCCAAAAGGATGCTGAAGTCCCCTTGGAGTTACTGGATCGTATCTCACCGATGTACTTCTATCATCAGATCAAATCAGCCGTCCAACTCAATCATGGCACAAAAGATACGACCGCGCCTATCTCATGGGCGGTGGAAACCTGTGACTTTCTTGAATCAGCCGGTATATCGGTTCAATGTATTTATTATGAAAAAGCAGGTCACGTTTTTAGCGGTGACAATGCTCAGAAACTTCATCAGAATGCGCTGGAGTTTTATCAGATTCATCTTTCACCATAAAGATAGATATTTATTAGTAGCTATCCAAGCAATTGGAAAACCAACATGAAGCAATTTTTATCGTTACTTCTTTTATTAATGGTTTTGCTGACAGCTTGCATTCCTGCGACACCCATCACAATCTCAACACCTGCATTCCCTTCAACCCCATTCGTAACCGCGACTCAACCTTCCACAGCGACGGTTACTCCCTTTCCAACATTTTCGTCAACGCCTGATCCCTATTACACATCCAGCATTGACTATCTCCGTTCACGCACGTACGGAGGTGGGCAAATCGAATTTGTCGAAGTGATGGGACAGAATCTTTATTTCACCCGTTATCTCATCCGCTATCCCAGTGATGGACTGAAAATCTATGGTTTTGCGGATATTCCAAATGATGAAGAAATGCATCCCGTGATCATCGCGCTACACGGATATATTGACCCCACGGTTTACACGACACTTGATTACACCACTCATTATGCGGATGCGCTTGCTAGCGTGGGATATCTCGTTCTACATCCAAATCTGCGCGGCTATACGCCATCCGACAACGGCGAAAATCTCTTCCGGGTGGGGATGGCAATCGATGTTCTGAATCTCATTGCCTTGATTCAATCCCAAAGCGGAGGGACAGATCCATTAAGGAACGCAAACCCGAACGCGATCGGCTTGTGGGGTCACAGCATGGGCGGTGGAATCACGACGCGCGTACTGACCGTTACCGATGACATCAGAGCCGCAGTGCTTTATGCCGCGATGAGTGGAGATGAGCAGAAAAATTACGAAGCCATTCGCCAATGGTCCGGCAACACACGCGGACTTGAAGAACAGAACATTCCCGTCGAGGCACTCAACCGCATTTCACCCATGTACTTTTTTCAAAACATCACAGCCGCAGTCAGTATCCATCACGGTTTGGCAGACCAACTGGTTCCGTTGGATTGGTCAATGACGACCTGTGATCAACTCACTTCGCTGGGTAAGAATGTGCAATGTCAATACTATGAGAACATGCCACATACGTTTTATGGTGCGGGTGATGAGGAATTCATTCAAAATACAGTTCAATTTTTCAATCAATATTTACAAATGCCCTAACCTTGCGAAGGTCCACATCCTTCGGACAGCCTTCGCAAGGTTTTTCAAAAGGTATAATTATTTCATGCGATTTACGACTTTATTCTTTGACCTGGATGATACGCTCTATCCCTCCTCTACGGGTCTATGGCATGCGATCAAGGATCGCATGACCCTTTACATGATCGAACGACTTGGCCTTCCTGAAAAGGATGTGCCCCTTCTGCGCGAACAGTATTTCAAAATGTACGGAACGACGCTGCACGGCTTGCAGGAACGACATAACGTGGATAAGGATGACTACCTGGCTTATGTGCACGACCTGCCCCTCAAGGATTACCTGACTCCCAACCCAATCGTGCGGGATGTGATCGCTTCGCTGCCGACCCGTAACCTGATCTTCACCAACGCCGATGTTCTCCACGCCCGGCGCGTTCTGGCTGCGCTCGATCTGGATGATCTCTTCGAGACTATTGTGGATGTCAACGCGGTCGCGCCGTATTGCAAGCCTATGCCCGAATCCTTTGCCATCGCCATGGACCTGGCTGACGAGCCTGACCCACGCAAATGTGTGATGATCGATGATCTGTCGCGCACCACGCGTGCTGCTCTCAATGTGGGAATGGCAAGCCTGCTCTATGGCTGTAACGAGCCAACCGAGGATGCCAGTGGCGTCTTTACTGACTGGACTCACCTGCCTATTCTCCTGGGAGATTAGATTTCGCGTTGAGCGGAGTGCCGTGCTCGTTGGCACGCAGCCGAAACGCAAGTATTTGAGATGACAGTTACGAAATTACCCTTCGACTACACATTGTTCCGCTCAGGGCGAAGCATATTAGAATAAAAGATTAAAATATGGAATCAAACCAGGCTGCTGTTGGATTACTGATCATTATCCTGCTCATTGTTGGTGTGAACTTTATGATGTATGCCATTGCCCGCGGCGCAACCAGAGGCCGAAATTCGCGCTGGATGTCTGCGTTGAAAGACTCCTTGAGCAAACCCATGGATACTCCGGCAAATAAATCTATGGATGAGTTGAGGAAACGAGTGGAAGAACTCAAAGATAAGAATGATGAGTGATTTTAGTCATTAAAAGGGGGGATTCGTCTTATAGCAATTTCCTGACGGGGTGAGTTTTACAAAGTGTTTACGCGGTTCATATGGATTCGTGACAATTCATTCATTGTCTATTAATCACAGCATAGTATCTTTACCCTGCTTTTCGTTATAACGTATGGAGGCATTCGTGACTAAAACAACTAGAACAATCCTGGGATTATTTGTAGCCGGTATTTTACTAGCCGGAGCTTTTTCCGGTGGTTTTATTGTTGGACATCTCCTGCCATCCACCGGTCAGTTGCCGGTGATCAGTGATTTCTTCCCCTCTTCGCCGAGCGGCCAACCGGAACAGCAATCTGCTACACCCAGTGAGAACCAAACACTATTTACCCCTTTCTGGGAAGCCTGGAACGTTGTCCATGAGCAGTTTGTGGACCAGCCCATCGATGACCAGGCGCTCATGCAGGGCGCGATCCGCGGCATGATGGATGCCCTGGGCGACAAACAGACCTTCTACATGGAACCGCAGGTCTATGAAAGTGAAACGTCTTCCCTGCAGGGTCAGTATGAAGGGATCGGCGCGTATGTAGACACCGATGGAGAATTTCTTACCATTGTGAGTCCAATAGAGGGCTCTCCCGCTGACAAAGTTGGTTTAAAACCTGGTGACAAGGTCATTGCGATTGATGGCGAAGATATGACTGGTGTCGCTCCCGAACAAGCACGTTTAAAGGTACTAGGTCCGGAAGGCACACAAGTCACTTTAACGGTAACCCGCGA
>DASWEH010000607.1:0-8552 GCA_036394895.1 Anaerolineales bacterium | reverse complement strand
TACCACCAAGGGAACCAGCAAATCATTCCAACTGACGATCATCGTCAGCGCCGCGACGGCCGCCAGCGCCGGGCGTGCCAGCGGGAGCAGGATGCGCCAGAAGAAATCAAAATTATTACAGCCATCGATGTACGAAGCGTCCTGCAACTCCGCCGGGATGGCGGTGAAGAACCCGCGCAGAATCAGGATGTTGCCCGATATATTGAACGCGATCTGCACCAGGATCACTCCGACGAGGCTGTCAATCAATTGTATGCCCATCTCATTCATTTGACGCAATACGAAATAGACAGGCAAGATCGCAACATTGATAGGAAACATGAGACCCACGGTGAACAGGTTGAAAAACAAACTCTTGCCTCGAAAATCCACGCGTGCAAAAACAAAGGCGGCCAGACCACAAACGAAGACCACCCCAGTGGTGGTTGCCAACATAAGAACCACACTGTTCCGTAACAAGCGCCAGAACGCGGGAGTGCTTAATATGGTCACGAGATTTTCCCAGCGTGGAGGGTTGGGGATTGCGTAAGGGTGCGAATACATTTCGCCAGTCGTCTTGAGACTCCCAAAGATCAGGATCACGAGCGGCACAAAGATAATCACTACGACGATGACGAGAACGAAATATTGAAAGAACCTTGTTAAGAATTTTTGTAGCTTAGGTGAGCTTGGGGCTGGATGATATGCTTCCATAAATTCACCTTTCTAGAGGCCGGTCAGGTAATCGGGTTGGCGCGTTAGGCGCTGGTAAATCAGAGAAAAGATCAGGCAGAACAGGAACATATAGATCGCCACAGCCGAACCATAGCCTAGTTGGAAGCGCACAAACCCAAAGCGATACATATACGTCGCCAGCGTTTCACTCGCGTTGACCGGTCCGCCCTTGGTCATGATCCAGACCAGAATGAACTGTTGAATCGAGCCAAGCACAGATAAATAAACAGATGTACGGATCGTGCTACCCAGCAGAGGCAAAGTGATATAAAAGAAATTCTGAAAGCTATTTGCACCATCGATGCGAGCCGCTTCTTCAAGCTCCTGAGGTATGTTTTGGAGCCCAGCTAAATACAACAGCATGTGAAAGCCGAAGTATTTCCACGTCAGCGCCATGAAGATGGACACCAATACAAGACTCGTATCGCTAAGCCAGCCTATCGGCCCGCTGCCCAAAGCAACCACGATCGCGTTGAGAAGGCCGCGGTCTGGGTCGGGGTTGTAGAGCAGCATCCACATAATCGCGACATTGATTTCAGAAAGAACATAGGGCATGAAAAAAATGGTGCGGAACATACCACGCCCCGGGAGGTCACGTCCCACCATGACCGCCAATGCCAACGCTAAGGGCAACTGCACTCCCACCGAGAATACGATGATCAGGAGTACATTCCTGAGCGCTTTTAGAAACACTTGATCATTGAGGATGTCTTTGAAATTCTGCAACCCTACGAAATCTACCGCAGGTCCCAAGCCATTCCAATCGAACAAGCTGAAATAAATCGAGCGAAAAATGGGGTAAATGACAAACAGCAGGAAGAGTATAAGAGCAGGCAGCAGGAACAGGGCAATGAGCAAAGTATCTTCGAGACTACGAGGGGCGCCCGATACACGCTTTAATTTCAGGATGTCTGGGATGACAGGAAGTTGTTGCATGTGGCGACTCCTTTTTTTCAGGCTTCGTGGCGCCCTCGCTGGCGCACGTCACTGTACGGCGTCTTCGACACAGCGAAGCACGCCGCGTAGCGGCAGTGTGGATAGCGCCACGAAGCCTTTTTTCAACTACAAACGTAGGTGGTTTGTTCTGACGGACCATCTACGTCGTCTTGCAAGGTTACTTCACTTCTTGCGCAACCGAATCCTCGACCGCTTGTGCTACTTGCTCAGGCGTCATCGTACCAGCGAAAAGTCCCTGCACCGAGTCGTTAAGGACGGAACCCGTGGCCGGGGGCAGGAACTGATCGTAGTACAGCTGGAAGTAGTTCGCGGCAGCAAAGGTCTCCTGGACCTTGAGCATATTGGGATCCGTCAGGCCCTTCTCGGCGCCTTTAACCACCGGGATGCCCGATCCATTTGCCGCGATAATCGTCTGGTTATCCACGCTGGTCAGGTATTTGACAAAGTCAATGGCTTCCGGTTCAGCATTCTTGCCAATTGCAAAGCCGTTGCCACCACCGACCACGTCCGTCCCTTCACCAGCACCCCCCTCGACAGCCGGGAAGCCGAACAAACCAAGATTCTCGCCGATACCCTTTTGGTCAGCACTGTTGGCGGCCTGTGTGGAGGGAGCCCACTGTCCAGAGAGCTCCATAGCAGCCTTGCCATTACCGAAGGCTGCCTGCATATCATCGTGGACCGCGCCGAGGAAACCTTCCTGGAAGGGCTCGAGGGCAACCAATTCCTGGAGCTTTGTGCCCGCCTCGACAAAGCAAGGATCGGTAAAGGAACCCGTCCGAGCCATGGCAGCTTCAAATTTTGCCTGTCCGCAGATGCGAGTGGCAAGATAGTTCCAGAAGTGCATGCCAGGCCATTTGTCTCCCTCACCGATGGAGATGGGAGTAATACCAGCGTCTTTCAATTTCTGCACATCTTCGAGGAACTCGGTCCAGGTTGTGGGGGGAGCAGCGATGCCAGCCTGTTCGAAGAGCGCTTTGTTGTACCAGAAACCAACCATGCCCATATCCCACGGCACACCGTAGTTCTTGCCCTGGTAGCTATAGACACCCAAAGCACCGGGCGCAAAGCTATCGCGCCATGCAGGATCGGCATCCAGGTCTGCGGTGATGTCCTTCAGCAGTCCGGCTTCGACCTGTTGATTGAACGTACCGCCGCCCCAGCTCTGGAAAATGTCCGGGGGATCGCCAGATTGCATCACGGTGGTGAGTTTGGTCTTGAAGGCTTCATTCTCCAGCACTGTGATCTCAATCGTCACATTCGGATGTGCGGCCATATAGTCATCGGCCATCTTTTGCCAGTCAGACAGGCCGGGGTCCTTGGTCGTGATGTGCCACCAGGTAACGGTAACCGGTTCACCAGCGGGCGCTTCCGTCGCGGCAGGCGCCTCAGTTGCAGCAGGAGCTTCGGTAGCCGCCGGTGCCTCGGTCGCTGCAGGAGGGGGTGCTTCGGTCGCAGGCGCGCCGCATGCTGTCAACGCGAAAGAGACAATGAGCAGGATGCTCAAAATCAGGTAAGTCTTGCGGGACATTTCTTCTCCTTTTGTATTTTTCGTAGGTTATACTAACCATGTGCGGAGGAAACCTCCTCACAAATGCGCAGGTCTTCCTTCCATCTGTTCAAGGTCGAAGAGAAGGCCTGCAATTTATTTCCAAAACAATCCTGTTCTCACCTCCTTTCCAATTCAATGATCCGAAGATTATTCCGCTGCCCGTTTGTTGATTCATTCATTTCCAATAAATTCTTGACAGGAATTCCGGATGACAAGCTGGGTTTGCATTTTATACGTCTGTGAATCAAGTGGCTCGCCATTAATGAGCTTAATAAGCATTTGGGTGGCAACAAAGCCCATCTCAGAAATGAATTGGTCCACAGTGGTCAGTCTCATGTATTTCGATTCCATGATGTTGTCGAAACCAATCACGGAGAGATCCTCCGGGATGCGTATCCCCATTTCCTGAGCCACTTGAAAAATGCCCATGGCCGCCTGGTCATTGGAGGCAAATATAGCGCTGGGCGGATCCTCACGCGAAAGCAATTCATGGGCGCATTTTGCGCCGGTCTCTGTGGTGTAATCGCCGGAAGCGATCAGTTTCTCATCGATGGAAAGACCCGCCTTTTCAATTGCATCACGATAACCTTTCAAGCGGCGGTTTGAACTTTCCAATTCAGCGCGTCCGCTAATAAAACCAATTCGCGTATGTCCCAAACCAAGCAGGTAATTCATGGCATCGGTAGCACCCTGATAGTTTGTTGCGTGAACCGAGGGGTAATTTGGGTCACTCATCAGAGGATCAATGGAAACAATTGGCGCATCGGTCGAGAACGCTCCGGTCACCGGCGCGACAATGATGACTCCATCGGTTATTGAATTACTGAGAAGGGAAACATATTTTTGCTCATGCGAGGCTCTGCCGCTTTTACGTACATCTCCGGTCGTATAAACCAATAGATCAAACTCAGATTCTGCAATCGCCCGGTTAACCCCTTTCATCACCTCAATGGCGAATGGATAGGCAATATCTGGCATGATCAGCCCAACCATATTCTTTTTGAAGCTACGCATGCTTCTTGCGGCAAGGTTTGTCGTATACCCCAAATCATCGATCACAGAACGGATGCGGTCCTGTGTTTCGCTCGCCACATCTACCTTACCATTCAAGACACGTGATACGGTGGATACAGATACGCCCGCGGTCTTCGCAACATCCTGAATTGTCACTGTCCGTCTGGTCTTCCGCATACCAAGTCCTCTGAAAAGTGATAGAATAGCGGTATCGTTACCGGTAACGATACCGCTATTATTGCATATCCTCATAGAAAAGTCAACTTTTTTTAAGAAATGGATCCTGGGATTCGGAGAGCACCATAAACTCCCGGCCCAAAATCCCGTGACTTTTAGACGAAATCTCTTAAGAAGAACTCATCATGAACAGCGAAATCAGAAAAAACCGAATGACAGATGTCACACTCACAATCTTGAAATCGGACAACACTCCCCTAGCAAATCAAGAAGTAATAATCGAACAAACTAGGCACAAGTTTCTTTTCGGCGCGGCTGCGTTTGATCTTATTCCTTTCACCAGCGGCGAATACGAGGGCGAAAAGAAGGAACAAGCCGAATAGCGAGCTAATAAACTCACCGCGCTTTTGAACGCGGCGACGCTTCCATTTTATTGGGCGAGATTCGAACCTCAGCGCGGAAAACTTATGACAGTTCAATTGAAAAATGCTGCCAAATGGTGTATCGACCGCGGCTTGCTGGTCAAAGGTCATCCGCTTTGCTGGCATACATTGACGGCCGATTGGCTTCTTTCGATGAGTAGTGCTGAGATCTTGCAGGCGCAAACGGCGCGCATCCAACGCGACGTATCTGATTTCCGCGGGCTGATCGATATGTGGGATGTGATCAACGAAGCCGTCATCATGCCGGTCTTCGACAAATACGATAATGGCATCACGCGCCTCTGTAAGGAGATGGGTCGTATCAACATGATCAAAATCATGTTCGAGGCGGCGCGTGCTGAGAATCCATCAGCATCCTTGTTGATCAATGATTTCGATGTGTCGCCCGCCTACGATATTTTGGTAGAAGGCTGTCTCGAAGCAGGTATCAGGATTGATGCGATTGGCATTCAATCCCACATGCATCAGGGCTATTGGGGTGTAGAGAAAACATTAAAGGTATTAGAGCAGTTTTCCCGATTCAACCTGCCAATCCACTTCACGGAAACGACGCTGGTCTCAGGTCAACTCATGCCACCAGAGATTGTTGACCTCAATGACTATCAAGTGCAGGAATGGCCCACCACACCGGAGGGTGAAAATCATCAAGCCGAGGAAACGATCCTGCATTACAAGACTCTCTTTGCCCATCCATTGGTAGAAGGGATTACCTGGTGGGACCTCTCCGATGGAGGTTGGCTCAATGCACCTGCGGGTTTAATCCGAAAGGATGGCTCCAGCAAGCCAGCCTATCAGGAACTCCTGAAACTTGTAAAAGGAGAATGGTGGATGTCACCTGCTAAATTTATGACCGGTGAGAATGGCGAAATAAGTTTCACTGGATTTCTGGGAGAGTATAGATTGATATGCAATGGGAAAACACAATCTTTCTCACTAAATGAGCCGAACTCATTGGTTTCGGAGGTTCAGCTTTGATTACATCAATGTCATGTTTTTATGCAAACCACAGAACGACCAAGACATTCCTGTATGACACATTGCCACTTGTTGCCTACACGATGTTTTGGGATGCGTTTAGGAAATGAAAAACGGGGCGCCAACCTTCTTAGATCTTCCGCTCTGAGGTCGATGCTGATAATAAAAGGATAACCATAAACTCACGTGAGCTTTGTGATTTTAGGCTGGGGAACAATTTGGCCGATTTCTGCATTAATATTCCTAGGATGAGAAACAAAACAATCCCACGTGTTCTTTTGATCGGCCTGGTTCTTTTTGCGGGATGGATGCTTCATATCTTCTGGGGCCTGCCATCCATTAATTCCCTACCTGAAAAAGTGATGACGCCCAGCGTCCGCATCACGGACCGGAATGGGCGTTTGTTGTATGAAATCCTTCCCGAAATCGGCGGGAGGCATACGGTTTTATCCGTTGAAAATATTCCTCAATGTCTAAAAGACGCCACCATTGCAGTAGAAGATAAAAAATTTTATCACAATCCTGGCGTGGATCTTACTGGCATCGTCCGTGCTCTTTGGATCAATCTTCGGGGTGGTGAAACGCTTGCTGGAGGAAGCACGATCACTCAACAGGTGGCGCGCAATCTGCTGATGAGTCAGGATGAACGGATAGAACGTACACTCCGGCGCAAGCTGCGGGAGGCTCTGCTGGCTTGGGAAATGACTCAGAAACTGTCGAAAGATGAAATCCTCGCACTGTACCTGAATCAGATCAATTATGGCGGCATGGCATATGGCGTGGAAGCGGCCTCCCAAACCTACTTTGGAAAACCCGCCAGCGAATTGTTACTCCCGGAATGCGCGCTGATTGCCGGATTACCCCAGGCGCCCGGGATCTATAATCCATTTACAAATCCTGATCTGGCGAAGCAGAGACAGGTCATTGTTCTGGGGCTTATGGAAAAGCAGGGCTATATCTCACACCATGAACGCGTCGAGGCGGAGATCACTCCGATGAGTTACAACCCGTCTCCCTATCCAATCGAAGCACCGCATTTCATCTGGATCATCAAAGATCAAATCGACAAAATGATGTCCGAGGGGATTCTCAGCTCACACCAGAGCCTGATCGTACGGACCACATTGGATTTGAATACCCAGCATCTGGCAGAAGAGACGCTCAAACGGCACATTGAGGACTTCAAAAGGCAAGAGGATGTTAGCAACCATAATGTCAACAATGCCGCGCTGGTAGTGCTCGATCCGCAGAATGGAGAGATCCTGGCGTTGGTGGGCAGTGCCGATTATTTCGATCAGTCTATTGACGGCGCGTTAGACATGGCGACCTCTCCGCGCCAGACCGGCTCTGCGTTCAAGCCATTCATCTACGCCCTGGCCCTCGACCCGACTCGACCTCACACATGGACTCCAGCCACGTCTATCCTCGATGTGTCCACAACCTTCATCACACACGATGGCGCACCTTATACGCCGGTCAATTACGACAGCCACGAGCATGGACCCGTTTCTGTACGCGAAGCCCTGGGATCATCGTTGAATATTGCCGCTGTAAAAACGTTACAGGAAGTTGGCATTGAAAACACCGTCGATCTCGCTCATCGCCTCGGTATCACCTCATTAACTGATGCAGGGCAATATGATCTCTCCCTTGCATTGGGCGGAGGGCAGATCAGCCTACTCGAACTTTCCACAGCCTACGCGGCACTTGCAAACAAAGGTTATTCCACAGGCAATACTTCCATTCTGGATATCCACGACGCGGATGGAAACTTGCTTTACACAAAGGAAACGACTCCTCCGCTCCAAATCTTTGACCCGAGCGTCGCCTGGCTCATCAGCGACATTTTAAGCGACGACTCAGCACGCTCGATTGGCTTCGGTCCGAACAGCACCCTGAAGCTTAACCGCAGCGCGGCGGTCAAAACCGGAACAACCACAAACTTCCACGATAACTGGACGATTGGCTATACCCCTGATCTTCTGGTAGGAGTCTGGGTAGGCAACAGCGGATACGAAGCCATGCATAACGTGACCGGTCTCACCGGCGCGGCGCCTATCTGGCACGAAGTCATGCGCGGACTCTTGCAGGATCACCCCGATCAGCCTTTTGAACGACCCGATGGTTTAACTCAAATTGACGTATGCGACCTCTCAGGTCGCCTCCCCACTTCCGCTTGTCAGCATACTCATAGGGAATGGTTCATCAACGGAACAGAGCCCACGCAAACAGATTCTTATTTTCAACAGATTTGGGTAGATACATTGACGAATTCCCTCGCGAATGATTTAACTCCAATCGAACGACGCAGTTCAATGATTGCGTTGAATTTACCAATTGAGGCGCAGACCTGGGCACATGATCAAGGCTTATCTTTGCTCTCAGATTATTCGCAGGCGGAGAGTACTAGCTCTCAACAATTCGATCAACTGGTATTGCTCTCCCCACCTCCCAACACCACCTACCGCATAGACCCAAACTTTGACCCCGCCGCGCAACAAGTGCCAATCGAGGTCGCCTCTGGAAAGGGACTTTCGCAAATCACGATTTGGCTGGATGGAAATTTGCTCGCCACGTTATCATCCCCACCTTATCAAGCCTGGTGGTCATTATCCACAGGCGAGCATCGTTTCTGGGCACAAGGCTTGAATGCAAATGGTGAAACGGTGAAGAGCGAAACAGTGACAATTACTGTGCTGAATTAAATTGATTCCCAATCAACT
>DASWEH010000606.1:0-7387 GCA_036394895.1 Anaerolineales bacterium | reverse complement strand
CTGCTCAATTTTGGTTCCACACCAGCCTCTTCGGCGAACATCCGGACCAACTCACCTTGTGTCATTTTTGGCTGATCGTTCGGTACATGCCATGCCTGCCCCTCTGCTTCCTGGCGTTCGCCCAGAAGCACGAGTGCTCTTCCAAAATCCTTTACGTAAGTATGTGTATGAGGCAGATCAGTACGCCCGATCAATTGGGCGGGCTTTCCGCGTAGTAATGGATAGAAGGCTCGTGCTCCCATCGTCGAGTCCGTGCCCCACGGACCAAAGAAATTGCCTCCTCGCGCGGCAGTGATGCGCACACGTCCCTGCTTGTGCGCATCAAACGCTGCGGTAGATATTTCTCCGCGGACACGCCCTTTGCGGGTTTGTGCCTTGTAAGGCATGTCTTCGGTCAGTGATTTGCCATTCATTTTGCCATACATGTATACATTCTCAACAAGAACTAATTTTGCGTTGCTTCCTGTCAACCCATCAATAATGGATTTTTGCAACAGAGGAAATTTCTCGGGCCATTGGAAATATTCCGGCTGGGCCGACTGGTACACCACCTTTGCTCCTCGCGTCACTTCCCGGACCTTGGCTGGGTCATAGAGATCCGAAGCCACCACCTCCACCCCGGCAGGGGCCTCATTCATCTTCCCCGAGCGATTTACCATCCGGACAGATTCTCCGCGTTTGACAAGTTCTTCCGTGACTGCGCGCCCAATCGCGCCGGTGCCTAATACTACATGCTGGATTGTCATTCTGATGTACCTTTCAGTCTGTTCCTAACACAGGCTGGCTGGCTTTGTTCACATCTAAGCGTCTGCGTGCGGTTTCGCGTCGACCGACCGCCTGGACGTGTTCCATCGCGGCAGCGAGTCCAAACTTGGGCATGTTGCCGTAAACACTTTCAAATTGATTAGGGTTGACGGTATAGGTCTCATGCCAGATGCCCACACTTCCATCCGCGCCGATTGCCTGGTTGAACTTCTTCCATGCCCCAAGATGTGGATCGGAAGGGTGACGGGCGAAGCGCTCCAGGTCCTCAAAGGAACGCCAGTATTGGATTAGGACCGGCCCATTGAAATTCCAGAAGAATTCCGCGTGCAGGAATCCTTTCTCGGGATGAGTGAACAAGGTTTGCAACATCGGTCCCATCGCAGAGGCGACGGGAAACCACTTGTCGAATCGCCACCATTTGTTGACGCGCATCCCGATTAGAAATACCACAAAGGGTTGGTCCGTTTTGGCTGTGTATCGACCATTAAATATTTTTGTCATGAGGTTTCTCCTAACGATAAGGTTGTCGTTTCAATTCTTTTTGCATGTCGTATTGTTTTGCCTGTTGCTGCCAGCCAAACTGACCTTGGAGTGTGTACATCCAGCTTGGAATAATAGGTTTGGCGAGCAGGTCACGAGCAGATTGTGGAATGGGATTCCCGCTGGCGAATGCTTCTGCTGTAAGATCGAGTGCCTTTTTCAGTGGAATTGCGCGTCCGTCCAACTCATTGAGCGGGATGCCATGTACAATTCCCTCGCCTGCACCGAGGGCAAGTGAACCCATCCAGGTGAAGCCATTTTGGCGGGCGAACTCAGAGCAAATCGCGAGTGCCGTCTTATTGTGATCCGCTTCTGGGAAGCCGCAATTAGCTATTGCCGCAAGGCGGCGAGTGGATGGATTTCCTTTGCGATGCGCGGCGATTTTTTCAAGTGCGGCAGTGACCGGTGCAGGGAGGCTATCCACATAGAGTGGGAAGGCAAGTACCACCAGGTCAGCGTTGTCAATGGCTTCGTACATTGCATTCATCCGCTCTTGTGAGTAGAGGGACGTATAGATTTGAACGGTTCGGGTTTCGATACCGCGTGCATCTAATTGTTCGAAGAGATACCCACCGAGAGAAGCGGATGTGCTTTTCTTCGTGCGTGGACTACCGACCAGTAATACGGCCCGACGGATGGGAGTCGCGTCGGTGGAGGAAATCTCCATTGCAGGCAGGGCAGGTACGGGGGAGCTTAATCCGCTGGCAATCGCTTGCAGCCAAAGTCTGGTTTGGGAGGCCAGGTCCGCTTCGGGCTCGGTATCGATCACCAATCCGCAAACCGACGTTTTTGCATACATATTAATGGCATTGCGATGCACAAGGTGGCGGAAGATGATTTCGGCTGGCGCGTTGGGCTCCTTCATCCAGCCAATGGTGAGCATGTTGGGATATCGCCGGTAGCGTTTCTGAT
Organism: Anaerolineales bacterium; assembly: GCA_036394895.1. Classification (GTDB taxonomy): domain Bacteria; phylum Chloroflexota; class Anaerolineae; order Anaerolineales; family Villigracilaceae; genus Defluviilinea. The sequence continues at coordinate 5,170 of DASWEH010000606.1, read as the reverse complement.
GATGGATCTCACCATTGATGTTTGCGAAGAATGGCAAAATGTTTTGGATCTGGTGATCGACCATACGCTTGAGTTCGGACGAATAGCCGCCGAATGTGACCGGTGTTAAGGAGATCACCAAATCGCTGTGCATGATTTTTGCAGCAATGATGCGGTTGTCGTCATCTGTGTTGCACATACCCGGGTTGCGTACCCAACAGAAGAAGTCACCCGCGCAGTTGCCGATCCGTTGGTCGCGCAGGATGATGGTCTCAGCATCGGGTAGGTGCTTGTGTAATGCATTCATGATGTTGACCGCTTGTGGATCATTTGCGTGTGAGCCGTCCAGGATAAGAGTTTTCATGGAAATTTCCTTTTTGTTGAATAGTTACGAAAGGCTGCGTTGATAGACGGTAATGGCGTGAGACAAATGGAAGCAAATAAAAATGATGGCGATGGTGATATACATCCACGATCGATAAGGGGATGAGAAATAAAGCGTGCTGCCAATCAAACTGATAACAATCAGCCAGATCAATGGCGTGTAGGCTGGAGCTAAAAAGCCGAAGGCGCTTAAGCTCCATGCACTTTGCGGAAAGTACATTTGCATCAGCCACGACACAAAATAGATTGCAGCCCCGGCAGCATAAACCCACAGGCCAAGTCTTTGACTTTGTGTTTCAATTCGTAGTGGCATCAGAAGAGGAAGGACAAACACAAGCAGCCAGGAGATATTCTCGCCCCCCAGAACAAATGTTGGAATATTCTTCTCAAAAGCTTTCTGTGAATACAAGTATGGTAATTTGCTGAAGAAGATCATATTCCACGCCATGATCGGCACGAGAAGCAATAGGCAATTCAAGATGTAGTAGGTCAAGGAGGTTGTTTTCATTGAACGTTATTCCCTGACAAACTGCTTTGCAATAGAGTCAATTTCGTACAGATAGAGCTCATCGCCACTATTGCCAAACGGTGGAAGATTCCCTTGTATTTCCAGTGACACAATGCCATGCACACGTGACCATATGATCATCGCGACAAAGTGAGACAGTGGATGTACATCACTGACCTGCGTCCTCCATAAATCAAAATGAGCTTCATATTCCTTCTTGACCATGGGAAAAGTATCAACCTTCAGTTTTCCTGCTGCGCGGAAACCTTCGACAACGCTGAAGAGCGCCATAATCGAACGTGCCGAGGATGGAAAAACTTCGTCAATCGGGGACTCATACCCTGGGATTGGGGTTCCGAAAATGAGTTGATATCGTTGCGGATATGTATGTGCCCAATTTCGATATGCAATACCAATCGCTCGAAAACGTCCAACTTGATCTTCCTCGGGAACCGAGTCACGCGCTTCCAGTTGTGAATCGCCAAAAGATGTAAATGCATCGATGATCAGCGCGGCGACGAGCGCGTCGCGGTCAGGAAAATAGTTGTAGATGGCAGGCGCCGTAATCTTAAGTTCGCGCGCAATTGCCCGTAGGGAAAGGGCAGGGGCACCAAATTCAGCGATCTGCTTCCAGGCTGTTTCCTTGATCACTTCCTGCAAATTTTTGATTTGCTTTTTGCGAGTCGGTCGGACCATTTCATCTCCTTGAAAACTAAACACTGTAAATATACAGCGTTTAGTTATTTTTGTCAAGGTTGGTCTTGAGGGAATAAGAGAAGTGTTCATTGAATTGGACTATTCGAGATGTTATACTTTCTCAACTTGGAGTATGGTTGTCCAATTAGAAAAAGAATTCCATCCAATGGAGGAACTATGCGGAAGACAACTCGTTCGTTTACTGTCTTTATCAGTTTGCTAATCTTACTTTCAACGTTGACCAGCACCACTCTTGCTGCACCGCCCACCGCCCGCGCCAAATGGACAGTCATGGTTTATATCTCAGGGGATAACAATCTTGAGCCTTATGTTGTAAGCGATATTGAAACCGAACTCGCGCCAACCGGCTCAAGTTCAAATGTGCAAGTGGTTGCGTTGGCTGATCGAACTCCCGGTTACGACACAAGCTCTGGGGATTGGACAGGTACTCTTCTTTTCCATGTTACCGATGTTAACGGCCAAGCCATGAAGGCTGTTCCTGCAAACGCGGTCGCGGATTGGGGGGAACGCGATCTCGGTGACAAACAGACGTTGATCGATTTCGTCACTTGGACAAAAGCCAATTATCCTGCCGATCATTATGCTTTATATTTCTGGGGTCATGGCTGGAACTGGCATCCAGGATATGTCATGCGGGATGACACAGATAATGACACCCTTGATATGGAAGAAGTGAAAGCCGCGCTTCCATCGATTGGATTCATCGATATGGTTGGGTTTGATGGCTGCAACATGGCATCCATCGAGGTGCAAATGCTCTGGCATGGACATGCCACTGCGCTGTCACACTCCCAGGAATGGGTAGGCGGGGAAGGCATTCAATATGACCTTGTGCTCGAGCAGCTGGCTGCGAACCCGAATATGAGTGCCGATCAGGTTGCAATTGCCACAACTCAAAGCGCAAGCAGTGACAAGACTTGGTCTGCTGTGGCAGTGGATAGCCGCTTTGATGCTCTGCTTTCTGCTGTGAATCAATGGTCTGTTGCATTGAATAATGGGCTTGGCGCGAATCGCAAGAAATACGATCAAGCGTTCACTGCGACGCGCTCTTTCTGGCAGGCGCCAATGGACAAAGATTTGTATGATATGGCGTACGAGATCAATAGTCGTGTGAGCGACCCAAATATCAGGAGCAAAAGTCAGGCGGTGATGAACGCGGTCAATTCTGTGGTGTTATCCGAAAGGCATGTCAATGCCTACGCCGATGTGCATGGCATTACGGTCTATCACATCTCCAAAGCGACAGAAAAAGATTCGAATTATACGTATTATCGAACACTCGATTTTGCCCTGCAAATAGGCTGGGATGAGTTTTTGGATGCGTATGCCAAATAGGTAGTCAGGAAAACAGGCAGACATGTAAACAAGACCTCCGAATGTTTGGTTCGGAGGTCTGCGCGTTCATAAGGCTAGATGAAGTTGGATTTATTTATAGTCTGCAAGAATTTCACCAACGACGCGTTCGCCTGATTCCACTGCGCCATTGAGATAACCTTGAAAGTCAATGGATGTATGCTCACCTGCGAAGTGACAGTTGCCCTGTCGCTCGCGCTCCATACCAGAGAATTTGGTGTATTGTCCTACTTTCCAGTAGGAGTATGAGCCTTTCGTCCATTGATAGCCTGGCCAGTAGTCAATCGTCGCTTTGCCATTCCATTTTGGCGTGATACCGGGTAACACTGGCTCGATTTGCGTTAGGAATTGTTGGGCACGTGAAGAAGGTGTGCCGGAGCCAAAGCTCGCGCCGATATTTCCGCCTGTGTAATCAACGAGCAGGCCCGAGGTCCCGGCTTGCGCGCGTGAAACTTCCCACGTGTTCTGATAACCAGTATCGGCATAGGTCTCACCATTTGAACCAAGCCCAACCCAGTGACGATCAGTGAATTGGACATGTAGCTTTGAGTTCGTACCCATGCCAAGTTCAACAATTGCAGTTTTCTTTAGATCAGAGAAACCTGCATTACGATAATTCACTGAATCGCGCAGGACGGAGAAGGGGAGGGCAAGAACAACTTTATCAGCGGTCACGCTTGTAGTCGTCTTTCCCTTTTTGAAAGTGAGGGTATAAGTTCCGTTTGTATTCAGTTTGATGGCTGTCAATTCCTGCCCAAGTTTGATTTGATCCTCTAAAGCTTGCGCCATCAATTTTGCAATCTGGTCATTGCCACCGGTTACGTGATACTTTTCATTCGATGGTCCGAAGATGCGCAGTTGACCCTGCCCTGAATAGCCCAACAGGTACAACAGATTGAGTGAGGACTGGACACTGCTCTCCGCTCCATATTCGATGTTATAGGCAATGCTGAGCAACTGTCCGAGTTTTGAATTAATCCCACCAGGCACACTTTCATTGATCCAATCAATGATTGACATGTGATCGAGTTCCCAGCCGCGCTGGGTGTAACTATTATACAACGTGGGATAGGATGCAGCAGAAACATCATTATGGATCTTCTGCCAGACTTGTTTCAACTCATCGGTTGCCTGCGCAAATGGATAATTCTGTGCATCAAAATAGTAGGTTGGTTCAGTCCCATTGACTTCAGCTTGCACTAGGTTATCAAGATTTAATCCCAATTCCTGCGCTAGCTGCCGGATTTGTGTATGTCCCTGGTCTATCAATTCACCGCCATGCTCAAAGATCTGACCATCATCGAAAAAAGTCGTATCGCTCCAGCAGCGGCCACCAACGCGGTCTGCGGCTTCGTAAACATCTGCAAGGTAGCCATTTTGCTTAAGACGGTACGCGGCAGTGAGTCCCGCCAACCCCGCACCGACAATCACAATACGCGGAGCGGTTACGGCATTTACCGCTTTCACAGTAGACGACAGCGCTAGCGCACTGACGCTTGCCAGACCGAACTTAAGAAAATCACGCCGACTCACATAGGCGGCGCGTTCTTCGAGGACTTGTTCGGTTGGGACACTGCGTTGCGCTGCTTCCTGCGCAACCGACATCATTTCCTGCACTTGATTCGCTAACGGTGTACGGGGCATGGCATCCTCCAGAATAAGATTAATGTTTCTCGGATAACAACAATCTAAATACTACATTTTATTCTCTATAAATGCAATGGGATTTTGCCGAAAGTGACGAGCGAGCTGTAACATAATTAAGATGGGCGGCGTGGAGGAACGCCGCCCAACAAAATTGACCAACCACAAGCAGACTAGATAACATTCAATTTCTTCCCAACCTTTTCAAACGCCTCTAAGCCTTTTCCCAAATCGTCATTATCGTGTGCAGCGGAGATCATCACGCGGATTCTTGCTTTGCCTTTTGGCACGGTGGGGAAGCCGATTGCCATAGCGAAGACACCTTCTTCGAATAAATCACGGCTGAACTGTTGAGCCAGTGGTGCTTCGCCGAGCATGACAGGCGTGATGGGTGTTTCGCTGACGCCTGTGTCGAATCCGAGTTTCTTCATTTCTGCCTTGAAGTATTTCGCGTTTGCCCAAAGTTTATCCACCAATTCAGTGGATTCTTCAAGCAGATCAACTGCAGCGAGGCATGCCGCTGCATCCGGTGCCGTGACCGCGGAGGAGAACAGGAACGGTCGTCCGCGTTGACGCAGCCACTCG
>DASWEH010000605.1:0-4928 GCA_036394895.1 Anaerolineales bacterium | reverse complement strand
TCCAGAGCCGACCAGCCGCCCAGGTCTTCAGCAATATCATAGGAATGAAGTGAATACGCCGAAGCGACCGCGTCTGAGTCGCCCATGCGCTGCTTGATCTTCTGGCTGGCGCGCGAGCGCTCCCACAAGCCGATCAGCCATAAGCCTGTGAAGCCGCGATCTCTCAATACATCCAATTCTTCATCGGGGATTTGATCCAATGTCTTGATCCAGCGCCCGTATTTGCGCGAGAGCTGTTCGAGCCAGACGTAGGAATTTTTGGCCAGGAGCACAAGTCGCGGCATCCACTCTTTATCAGGGCTGTAGCGTTCATATTCCTGATATTCTCCGCCGCCAAAGGTTTGCAAGGGGACATCGGGCTTGAAATCGCCGTGCCCCTGCTGGCGGATGACTTCTTCGCGCAAGAAGTCCATGCCGCGTGTGATACGCGTGACGAATTTTTCGTCCAGCAAATGCCCCCACTTATCGAGAATAAACTGCAGTTGACCTTCCAGAGAATAGGGAGAGGCTTCGGCTGGACCACGCAGGATATCGAACAAAGACTCCGTCCCAGCTTGTTTCTCCCCGCTTTCCTTCGCTATTTTCGCAAAGAAGGTATTCAGGGAGGCGATCAAACTTTTGTACGCGGTCGGCTCGAGCGGCTCATCATCCACCAGATCCAGCAACGGATTCACCGCGGGATTTACATTGTGCGTGAAGACATAGATCAATTCTTCAACAGTTTTGATGTGCCCGTTCGTGATTCGGTTGAGATACTCTTCGACCTTTTCCTCCCCGCGATAGACATCCTCGGGAGGAAACTCAGACACAAATTTTTTCTGCGTCGTTGTAACGGAATCCCTGCCCAGACTCTCATCCAGATGAGCAACAGCAGTGTTCATCACCTCCGGTGGAGCATAACGCCTCACCAGCAAGCGCAGTGCCTCGTCGATGAGTTGCATCGCGTAAATATCGGAGGCCGGTACCGGCTGAGTCCGATGTGCCGACATCTCGGCGGCAAACCTACGGGCGGAGGCGAAGTCCGCAAAACTCACACCTCCATCCGGGCGGAAGAAATCTGAACTGAATCGATACGTGTCGCGGGAGGTTTTTGTGATAAGCATAGTTCAATAATAACGCATTACCGCTATTCTCACTAATTAATTAACCGTCGATTCTACATGGCGGGCAAGACACAAATATCGAGGCCAGATACGCCAAAGGCGTGCGGACTTCGTAAATGATTTCGAGTATACTTTCTCGCGATGTCAGTCCAAGAACTTACCTTCTATTTACACCTGATCCTGGCAGCCCTCTATCTGCCTCTGCTTTTTACCTTAATCCAACGGCATGAGGAACATGAGGCTGCCACAATGTTTTTGGGTGGGTATGTACTGATTGGCTTGTTATTCGATGTGGCGGAAGGCTTATGGCGTGGCGGGAGACTTGCTATTGCTTCACGCCAAGTCGCGAATGATTTCCAAATTTATGGGGCGCTGATCCTGGCGTTTTTCCTGACCCTTACGGTTCTTTCTTTTATGCGACGAAGTCTGCGTGCCTGGCTGATCGTAGCTGCATTCTGGATTTTGGGTTTTATTCTGATCGTCCCCAACACGCTTGGCTTTCGGGATGTGATTTGGACCAATGGTGGCTATTCTCTCACGCTGGAGCGACTTGCACCTGCCTGGGCAATGCTTGGCTGGTTCGTATTCATGTTGGGTACTGTCATCAACGTTCGTTCCGCATATGCACGTTCACGCCAGCCGCTACTGCGCAACCGATTGAACTATTGGACACCTGTCTTTCTTCTGATCGCGATCAATGATGTATTGATCCTGGGTGGAATTCCGCTTCCGGGCAACCCAATCCGTCTGGCGGCGATCGCGCTGGCAACATTCATCGTCGTCACACACGACCCGCCAGACCTTGTTGAAGTATCGCGGCGTGTGGTGACGTATATTATTACCACCATTGTCATCGTCGCATTTTATGTGGCAGGCTTTAGCGCCTCACAGACCGTATTCAAGGCCTTGCCGAATTTCAGTCCGCTACTTGTGGGCGCGGTCATTGCGTTGCTGCTTTCGTTTTTCTTTACGCCATTGCTTTCACTCGTGCGCCGCTGGGTCAACCGTTGGCTGAATATTCAGGAATTTCATCCGAGCCGCACCCTGCACGCCTACAGTGAACAGATCAGTAACATCCTCGACATGCAGAGGCTGGCGAATGTCGCGGTGGGACTCATTATTGAGGCAATGGATATTTCGCGCGGCTTTTTGTTTCTGGTCGACTCGGAACTTACAAGCGACGCCCAAAAAGCCTATCGTCTGCGCGCCGTGCGCAATCAGGGGGAAAGGCAAGTTAAGATTGTTACGCTGACAAGCGATCATCCCGTCGTAAAGTATTTTGTGCAGGAACAGCGTCCACTCCTTCAATACGACCTGGACTTGCTCCCAGCCTATCGGGCTGTTTCTTCCTCCGAGCGTGAATGGTTCAATCACCTGGAAGCGGAAGTGTATCTCCCCATCTTTAGCAAACGCGAGTGGATCGGATTGCTGGCCCTCGGCGCAAAAATCAGCGGCAAACGCTATTCAGAAGAAGACCTCGTCACTCTCTCCGCTCTCGCGAACCAGACGGCGGTCGCGCTCGAAAATGCGCGTCTGGTCGACAACCTGGTCCAACTCAACACCGAACTGCGACAAGCCTACCGCTCTCTCGACCGGGCCAATCGCGACCTTGAACGCCTCGACCAGACCAAATCGGATTTCATCAGTATCGCTTCCCATGAGCTTCGCACACCGCTGACCACCATTATCGGTTATACCGAAATGCTCATCGATGATCATACCCTTCCGCCCCCTGTCCATTCCATGCTCAAAGGCATCTCGCAAGGGACACGCCGCCTGCACGAGATCATGGACTCCATGTTCGACATCGCGCAGATCGACACGCGTACGTTACAGCTGAACCTGACACCGGTTGATACCGCCAGTTTGATCAAGGAAGTGAGCAATGACTTGGAAAAATCGTTCAAGGAACGCGAACAAACATTGACCATTGATATCCCTCCCCTTCCGCTGGCGAAGGCAGACCCCAACCTGCTTAAGAAACTCTTCCAGCATTTATTGACCAATGCCATTAAGTTCACACCCAATGATGGCAGGATCACCGTCGCTGCACGTATTCTTCCAACTCACAGCGCTGAACTCCCACATGGTGGGGTCGAGATTATCGTGAGTGATACAGGGGTGGGTGTGGACCCAGCCTCACAGGATATTATCTTCAGTAAGTTCTATCAACCGGGTGACCTCTCCAAACATTCCACGAGCAAAACGCGCTTCAAAGGCAGCGGCGCAGGCTTGGGGTTGGCTCTTTCGAAAGGAATTGTGGAAGCCCATGGCGGACGGATTTGGGTGGAGAGCAAGGGCTATGATGAGGTCAATTTTCCCGGCAGTAATTTCCATGTAATCTTGCCACTCAGTAATTCAGGTAAAAATGGGGGAGCGAGCTTGGGGGAAGAAGTTAAAGTTCAGGTTGGTTGATTACAAAGTACACAGGTAAATAAGTAGACACGTAAACACGTGTACCTATATACTTGTCTACCTATATACTTTTCCTATACACGCGATGATTCTTATATTCCACACCATTTAGATTCTTTAAGTCCGCGCGCATTTGACGGGTCGTCTCAGCGACCTGAGTCATTTCCACATGTTCGAACTGGTTGAATCCAAAAACGGTTTTTCCCATTTCATAATAAAGCAAAGCATTGCCACCTTTGCCTTGAAATTCCGGCAAAATACCCATGCCATTCCCGGAAATCGTTTTGGTGCGCTTCATTTCGAGCAGGAGGTCTAGGATGCCGAATGGGAGGAGACGACCCCTGGCACGTTGCAAAGCAGCCGAAACATCGGGAAAAGCAAATAAAAAGCCAACGATCTCCTGCCCATACAGGATCAATTTTATCAGGCGATGATCTGCAACCAGAAAAACATTATCCACCGCATACTTTACATCTCCCTCCGTGAATGGATAATATTCCCAGTTATGAATGAATGCTTTGTTATAGGCATACCCGATCCGAGGCGCCCATTGGACTAATTCGCGCTTATTCTTGAAGTTTTTGACCCATAATTTGCCACGTTCGAGAACACGTTCAGCTATACGTTCAACCCTTTCTGGAATTTTGAAGGCATCAGCAGGCAAGTAACAGGAGACGAAGTCCACTTCTTTCTCAAAGCCGAGCGCCTCCACTAGTTTGGGATAGTAGTCATAGTTGTAGTTCGTCATAGTCATCATCTGACGATGTTCAAACCCTTTTTCTAGGATTCCATAACCATCGAATGGGGAGAGACCTTTTGGTCCGATCACTGTATCAAGTCCGCGCGCTTTCGACCAATCGGTGACAGCCTCAAAGAGGAGGCGCGCGACCTCCAGATCATGGATCGCCTCAAACGCATAGAAGTGAGCTTTTTTCGTTTGATGGTATTCATTGAAGAGTTTGTTGTTTGCGGCGCAAATCCGACCCACCACTTCCCCGTCGCGGACAGCGAGAAAAAAATCGGCTTCTGAATGTTCAAAGAACGGATGTTTCTTTCGGTTCAAGGGCAGATAGGCGTCCATATATAAAGGCGGTACCCACTGCGGACAATCCTTGTAAAGCTTGTAAGGCAAATCCGCAAAACGTTTTACTTGCACTTTGTTGTCTGTATCTATTTTTTCGATGGTCAGCATGATGTTCTCTCTTGAAAACTGTTTGGGCTAGCCTTGCGAAGGCATGCCGTCAGGTGAGGATCTCAACCTTTGCAAGGGTGTTTTCGAACTCCCGAGAAAGCGGCTTGGGTGTGCAGTATATAACACAGATTGGCTGCAAGCGGTTCATGCTTCTATGAGAGCGAAATTGTCAAGGGGTTTCATACAGGCAATCCTTCGCGATCGTCCGTGTGCAGGTC
>DASWEH010000604.1:0-10613 GCA_036394895.1 Anaerolineales bacterium | reverse complement strand
ATTCTTCTCCATCGCATACGGCTTCGGAACTTCTGCGCCCGCAGTATGAAGCATTTCCAACGTTTGGAACTCGTACGCAATCCAGGATTGATGTCGTAACTCTTCACCGTAGGCCGTGCGTTTCTGCATGGCATGGATATCTCCGTCTTTGACAATCGCTTTGCCTTCTGCATCCAGGTCCGTTCGGCCGACACGATATTGACTATCGTTCTTGAGATTGCGCAAGGAGCGCGGGCGATAAACCTTTGCCGCGACGAGCGGTGCATCAATCGCGGGTCCTGACCGGCAAAGGTATACAGAGGCCTCTTTGCCGCCCTTCAGTCGCTGCAAAACATCTGTGATCCATTGGTGTTCGTAAAAATCTCCAAGGGACTCGAGCAACCACCCCTCTTCAAAGCGAGCCGCGGAATAAGTGAAGTTAAAGCTTCGACTCGAGTCGTCCTGACCCTTCAGGAACCCAGAGTTTGCCTCGCGCACATATTTGAAGTGCCGCTCCGGGAATCGTTGACGGCGCTTATCTTTATTTAGAAAATTTTCCGTTTGTTCATCGTTATCTAATTCATCGAACAAATTTATGTACTCATCGGTATTCATTATTTATCAAAAGACCTGACAGGTTTGATTCATTTCAGTCCAAACCAAGTCGTATGGATAGAAATGAGGAGACACTCATCACACACCCGCGGAGACCTGTCAGGTCTATAATTAAAAGAAAACCGCAGGGCGAGACACGCCTGCGGCTGGATGACAAATCAAAACGACTGAAGTCGTTACTACAATTCACCTTTAGGAGGCGCGCTCAATACATGGTTTCTGGATACAGTGATAGATTTCATTTGTACGTGCCTCCTTTCATGAGAAAATAAGATGGCCAGAGTTTATCATGTGGTCTCGACTCCGTCAATGTAGGGAATACCCACGTAGGACACATTTTCAAGTTCCCCCTAATCATCCCGAAAAAATCAAACTTTCTGTTCCTAATAAGAAAATGAACCGAAACAAACAAGTTCAATACGCCATTCGAAATGTGCCAGCCAGGATTCTAAATCTGATGGATGATTATCCATTACGAGCTGTTGGGATTATTTTTATTTTGGGAATCCTGGTATCAGCAGCCGTCATGTTAAATCATCCGCCTTCCTTGAAATCGGGAGAAACCGATTCCTGGTGGATGATCTCACTGAACCTGATCCATGGTCATGGATACAGCTTATGCCTGAAGCAATACTTTCCATTTTGTGGACTATCCAACCAGGTGACTGCCATGCGTGAGCCAATTCCAGTTTTCCTGTTCGCGCTGGTTGCCTGGATTGGAAAAGAATCCCTGTGGATAGCCGAGACGGTTGAAGCAATTATCTATCTTGCAATTATTCTATCTACATATTATTTGACCCGTGAATGGACAAACTCGCGTTCAGCGGTTATGGCCTCTTTTGTTTGGGCGATTTATCTCCCGGCTCTTGAGCTGATTCCACAGGTATCCGGTGATTTGCTGGCGGCACTTTGCACGACCATTGGAATCTTTTTTACATTACGTGCGAGAAAGACACAGCGGACTCGCGACTGGCTTATTACGGGGATTTTCTTAGGGTTTGCTGTGCTGTCACGGTCGGCAACGCTTGTGATCGCGCTGCTTGTGATCGGCGGACAGATGATTGAATCCTGGCGTCAACGCTTGAAGCGAAAGGAGTTGATACGGCCAGGACTACTCATGTTTGGTCTCATAATGCTGATCATGGGACTCTGGGTAGTCAGGAATTATGTTTCTCTGGGCAGACCCATCATAGGTTCCAGCTTGACCGGGTACAACCTCTATCGGCATAATTATATGATCGACAAGAGTCACTATTTTCGCTATGTAGGACCGGAAGAGGGACTTCAAGCCATTGAGAATCTAATTTTCAGCCGCCGGGATATGCGCGGTGACGAAAATGAAGCTCAAATGGATTTCATCTACCGGAATGAAGCATTAGAAATCATTAAGTCACATCCGACACAATATGTCCTGCTATCTGCTTATCGGTTTTTTCCGCTGTGGTTCGACTGGAAAATTGGGGAGTCTTATGGTCGCCAGACAAATCGATACAGCTATCTAGTCATGATGGTTCAAGGAATGTTATTGATTCTGGCTTTCCTAGGATTGAAAAAAAAGGCTAGTCTGGTCTGGCCTGTATGGGGAAGTATTCTTGCGATTAGCCTGGCATATATGGCTGTTGACGCGCGGCTACTTTACGTGATGCCGGTGATGCCACTCATGATTAGCTTAAGTGCAGCTGGAGTAAATAAGCTACTTACGTCTAACTCTGCAACTTAATAGTCCGGTTTATTATCTTCCCCTTCCGAAATCTTTTTAAACGATTCGTTTCCGAACCGCTGGGTATTCTACAGGCACGGGAAAGACACGTTTGAACGAGAATGCATAATCGGAATCGCCGTGCTGACGAAGGTAATCCAACCTTTCCTTGCCTTCTTCTATACTTGGCAACTCTCCGGCAGGGATCCACCACAGGGCATAATAAGGACCATCGAATTTCTCGAACCAACGTTGACGGTCGCGCAAAACTCCATAATGAGCGTTTTTGTAGACAAATTCACGCAGTGCCTCAAGGCCTTCCCAGACGGTCAGGTTGACAATGATCATGTCATCATCATAGACCTTCATGCTGGTCGCATCGCCGCTATCGGTTTGAAGCCGCCATACAAAACCGGGACTCCCATCAGCGAGCGCGTTGACCGGAGCCAGTTGCGCCACAAATTCCGCCATGATCGGGTCGTCAATTGGGGCGAGCATTCGGGCAATGTTGATTTGAGCGAGATGATACTCAGGCATTTTGATTCCTTTCAAAACCAAGTAAACCTCAACTTATTTCACTGGCAGTGAATTAATAACCTCCTCTCCTTTCTTTATCAACTCCTCATGATCCTCAGGAGCAGGTAAATTCTTCAGGAATTCAATCCCATAATCCTTCAACCGTTTCTGCACATGGGGCTGACCGGCTTCGATCCATTTCTCCATGCTCCAACGCGGGAAGATCGGGCTGACGTAATATCCATTTTTGTATTTCTTGAGCGTTGTCGGCGCGGAGACGTATCCCTTGCCAGGACCAACCTTGTGAATTTCATCCAACCCAACATTCGCATCATCCAGTTGAAAACCGCCTGCAAAGCGCAATGCCTGGTCAATGATCTCGTGACAATAAATGAACGTCAACGGCGAAATCGCTTTCGAGCCGAGCGTGTCACCGACGAACGGCGCGATGCCGCCTTTCGTGAGTGAGAACATGAGCGTGTTCATCCAGTAGGTTTCCGCGGCGAGCAGGTCCATGCCCCAGCCCGTTCCGCTCCCAGACGTTCCACAATGCGGGATACTATAATGCGCCATCATCTCTGCGCATGCCAGGCTGACCAAGATACTTTGTGGGTCATAGAAATTCAGCAGAGTCTTCATGTCGAGATAGACAGGCAGCATACCGAGGAACATGGGTGCGCCTTCCTTGTAGAGTTGTCCAATCACCAAACCTGCCAGTAACTCTGCGAGCAAAACAGCGACCGTCCCGGCGGGTGTGATTGGCGTCGTCGCACCGGATAAACTGTAATTCGAGATGATCACCGGCAAGCCGCGCTCGATGGCGATCTTCATCTTATCCACCGTGCCTTGGTTCATGACCAGTGGCGAGACGGGATTGAAATACGGAATAATAAATGGCTTCTCACCCAGGTCACCGCCATGCAGCGTCTCGAACATGCGCAGCACATCATCGAACTTATGCTCATCCGAGCACAGCAGCACCATCGGTTTGACCCCATTCGCAAAATGCTCAAGGCTTCCAATGAGATCCGTCAGATAGTCAGGCACATCCCGCACGATGCCAATCGTCGAGACCATATCGTAGTGTGGGAGTTTATTTCCGACGCGGACCATGTCCTGCATGTGCCTGCGCTGAAACAGGACTGGCGTGTCTGTTTCTGGCTCCTGATAATACAACGCCGTGACGCCGATCCCGAAGCGCGTCCGATCCTCTTCGCCACCGATCTTGAATTGTGGATTTCCGCGCCGATCATAGATTTGGATTTGACGTGGCGCGACCTTGAGCGCCCATTCAACAAGCTCCGCGGGAATCCGCACTGTTCTTTCGTCGACGTTCGAACTGCCTACCTTTTTCTTGAGCATTTCCACCGCTGACGGTGAGTCCACGCGTACGCCGGTCGTTGCGAGTAGTTTCATCGTGTATTGATGGATATCCTGCTTTTGTTCTTCCGTCAGCATTGTCAAATGTGGGCGGACGTTGTTCATTGATATTCTCCATTATTCGTTACACCGCACTGGCGTACGGTGCAAGTGTTGCGAGAAGCGTAGCGACGAAGCAATCTCCCATTAAGTCGGGATTGCCACGTCGGGCTACGCCCTCCTCGCAATGACATGATTCTTATTTCACATATTTATCAAAAAACCGCAAGGTGCGCGCCATAAAGTCAAACCAGGGCTGACCGATAAAAGAGTGACCCTCGCCTTCGTACTGTAACAACTCGACCTGCTTTCCCGCGTCGCGTAATCCTTGTGTCAGTTTGACAGACCATTGAGGCGGTGTTCCGCTGAGGAACTTTCCATCTTCAGTACCATAATGGATTTGAATGGGAACGGTGATCAGATCCAGATGATAGAACGGAGAAATTTCCTTCAATGTATCCGCATCGGACGCAGCGAAGCGATAAGCATCCTGTAAATTACGTGGCGAGTCAATTGGGATAACGTCCGACGAATTACAGCCAACGATCTGCTCTCCTTCGGCGATATCCCCAAAACAACCCATGCCCCAACGATCGATAATATCCGCATCATCCGCGCTGACAGGAGAATACAAAACGGCCGCCTTGACTCGGGTCTTAACGTTTACATCTCGGCCATCACGAAGTGTAAGCACTTTCATCGTCACTCCCCCACCCATGCTGTGACCCCAAATGCCAATGCGGCTTGGGTCTGCCTTCGAGATCGATGGAATAGCATTGATCAAATTAATGACATCAATCACCAAACCAGAGTAAAAGAAACTATAGCCAGGATCCGAATCTCCCCAACTGCGATAATCAGAGGCGATAGTGATATATCCATGTTCAGTCAGATAGGGTGAGGCGCGGTCTGTCCCATCGCCTGAGTGATAAACACTTCGGCTAAAGAATCCATGATTCATGATGATTACAGGGAATGGACCTTCCCCTACAGGAATTTGCATCACGCCTGTAATCGTCAACCCATCACTCGGATAGTCAATCAAGTAGCTTGTGTAAAACTGATTTTCATCATCAATCGTCGAACGGATATGGATCTTCCCGCTTTGAAAATCATGCTGACGAAGTCCATCAATCGTATAGGGAAAAATCAACTGCTCGATTGTTGGAGTTGGAGAGGCTGTGAATGGTATTGTGGGAACAGGCGAGGGAGTAAACGTCTCGATTACAGCTTGCGGCGGAGTCTGCGTTGAAGGCAAAGAAGGAAGGGAGGGTTGACATGCCACGACGAAAACAATAAAAATAAACAGCCAAACGCACTGTTTCATAAAACGATTGTATCAAATTTAAGCGGCACTGTATTCACAATGGATGTCTAACAGACCCGCCGCGGACATTTCCTGGGCAATCCGCAATAACTGTGACGCAATATCTTCGTCTACATAAGCTTCCCCGCAACTGGGACAAATCTGCGCAGGTATGTTGTTCACGACCAATCGCATTTCGCCGCGCTCGAATTTAACAGATGTTAACCCATCAATAATATCAGCCTGCCTGCAAATGAGGCAGATCATGATAATAAAGCCATTTCACCACAAAGGCTTGTACTGAGTGAAGTCGAAGTGACACGAAGGGACACAAAGATTTTTATCAACAATCCTTCGTGAACTTCCCTGGCACCGTGCGGCTTAAGCCGTACCAGGGCAGGTGTGTATCCCTTGTATTTAAAGCTCTTATTCTTCACTTTCGACTCTTGAATTCTTTATTCCATTTATCTGGATCGGGAATGTAAACCGTAATGATTATTATTTCGTTTGTTTCTGAATTTTCAGAAGTCACGACATGAAATGGACGTTTGCCCTGAAACCCTAAGATCAAACGGCTTGGTTCAGGCATCTCTGCTGAATAATCTTCGATAATTTCTCCTGATTGAAGCGCCTGAGAGACTTTCTTCACGGAGACATTGCGTTCAAACATCCGCTGAACTGCATGAACACGAAACACTATTTTGGGGTTATTCACTCCTGAAATCCCGTCTTATACAATTCATAATACATTCCCTGATTCGCCAGCAAATCAGAATGTGTCCCTTGCTCGATGATCTTGCCATCATGGATGACGACGATCTTATCCGCATTCGTGATCGTTGAAAGACGATGTGCGATCACAAAGGATGTGCGTCCTTGCAACAGAGTGGCAAGCGCCCTTTGAATGATCTGTTCTGTTTGTGTATCGACTGAAGAAGTCGCTTCATCCAAAATCAAGATACGCGGGTCAGCCAAGAGTGCGCGTGCAAACGAGATCAACTGGCGTTGGCCCACGCTCAACGTCGCGCCGCCTTCTTCTACGGACGTATCGTATCCGTTCTTCAGGCGCATAATAAAGTCATGCGCACCGACTGCCTTCGCCGAGGCGATCACATCCTCATCACTGGCGTCCAAGCGACCAAACAAAATATTTTCCTTCACCGAGCCATTGAACAGGAAAGGGTCTTGCAGTACCATGCCCATCTGTTTGCGGATTGATCCTTGCGTCACCGTCCGCAAGCCAATGCCGTCGACGCACACAGAACCTGATGTCGGATCATGGAAACGAGTCAGCAGTTTGACGATTGTTGTCTTACCCGCGCCTGTCTCACCCACTAACGCGACCGTTTCACCGGCGCACACCTCCAGATCGATTCCATCCAGGACTAAGGCGGGGTCATCAGAATAATGAAATGAGACATCCTCGAATCGAACATCACCGAGAATTGCGGTCATTTCACGTGCGTTTGCCTCATCCCGAACTTCGACTGGTGTGTTAAGTAGTTCCAAAATTCTTTCACCACCTGCCATGGTGGACTGAAGCGTATCAAAGCGTCGACTCAGGTCACGGATCGGGTCGAAGAGGCGGTCAATATACAACACGAACGCAATCAGCACACCCGCGGTCATCGACTCACCCAAGACTGCTGTACCACCAAGATAAACAACTACCGCGGTCGCGATCGCACCCAGCACATCCACAATAGGCGTGAAGACAGAAGCGACTTTCGCCGCGTCCAGACTTCTTTCTAAAAAGTAGCGATTGACATATTCCTTGAAATTCTCGTAATTGTGTGATTGCCGTGAGAACGCTTGCACCACGCGTACGCCATTGACATTCTCAGCCAGCACAGAGTTGGTCCATGAAACTGCCGCACGAACCTTGCGATAGTTTTGCCTGGCCGCCCGTCGAAACAGGATCGTCGCAACAACCATTACAGGCAACACCGTAAAAGTCAGAAGGGAGAGACGCAAATTAAGTGTGAGCATCGCGACGAGGATACCAATGATCCCAAGCAAATCACGAATAATGGCAAGAGTTGCCCAGGTAACGAATTCACGTAATGTACCCACATCGTTGATGACGCGCGTGATGACACGCCCTACACTATAACGGTTGTAGAAACTCAACGAAAGTTTTTGCAAATGATCGAACATTGCAGTGCGGACATCATAGAGAACGTGTTGCCCTACGCGTGACATCATCCGCACGCGCAAAATATTCGTGATCCATTGGACAACTGAAATGACGGCATAAATCAATACAATATTTCTCAAAGCTACGAGGTTGTGCTTTGAAATCCCCTCATCAATCGCCAGCTTGACGAAATACGGACCTGACACAGAGGCCGCGGTGACAATGATCATGAAAACTAACGCAATGAGCATCTGCCTGTAATATGGCTTGAGGAAATGCAAAAGTCCCCGAGCTACTTTGGGATCATAGCCCTTGTCGTATATATCTTCAGATTGGGTAATGAAGGTTGGAGGAATAATTCTTGTGGTCATAAATTTACAGTTCTCGCGCTGAGCGGAGTGAGACCGTGTTCTTTCGGTCGAACGCAGACGAAGCGCGCGTTTCATATTAGTTAAAGCTTTCATGTAATCCGCACTTCGTCTTCACTCCGTTCCGCTCAGCGCGATGTAGTCTTTCTATTTTGTTCTCTATGCTTTCTTTCACTTTTCACAATTTCATGGATTCCATCGATATCGCCACGAATAAGAGCCTCCTTCTTGGCCCGACTCCAGCCTTTGATCCGGTGTTCCCATTGAAAGGCTTCTTGATAAGATTCAGCAATTATGCTCCATTCAAGTTTTACAGGGGGGCGATGAAACATATACGACTCGGGATTTGCACCTGTTTGATGCTCCCAAAGGCGATGGTCTAAGTCTTTTGCAAGACCTATGCAATAAGAGCTATCTGAGCAGCTAAGGATATAAACGGCATATGACATAAGAATTTCTTTGTTATCTGCGTTTCGTCTCGGCTTCGTTCCGCTCAGCGCGAATTATCACATCTCATCGTGCTCCTTCACCTGAAGAATATTTTCTTCCTCTAATTCTTCCATCTCTTCAGAGAATTTTGCGTGATCCGCCAACTGCAAATCATAAATCTCTTTATATAATCCACCGCGCGCCAGCAACTCATTGTGAGTGCCGCGTTCGACAATTTGACCTTTATCCATCAGGAGAATCATATCCGCGCGGCGGACAGTAGATAAGCGATGGGCGATCACAAAGGTCGTACGCCCTTCCATCAATGCATCCAACGCGGCTTGAATCAGCTTTTCAGTCTGCGTGTCCACAGACGAGGTTGAATCATCCAAAATTAAAATGCGCGGATTCATGAGCAACGCACGCGCGATCGCCACCCGTTGACGTTGTCCGCCCGAAAGAGTCACGCCACGCTCACCCACGACAGTTTCATATCCATTTGTGAAACTTTCAATGAACTCATGTGCCTGGGCGGCTTTGGCAGCCGCAATAATTTCACCCATGGTCGCATCAGGACGGCCATACGCGATATTGGCTTTAATCGAATCTGAGAACAATAGCGAGGTCTGCAACACAATGCCGATCTGTTTTCGCAAGGAAACCAGGTCCATCTCGCGAACATCTACGCCATCCACGAGTACACCACCCCCGGTCACATCGTAAAAGCGTGGAATGAGATTGACAAGCGATGTTTTCCCGGAACCCGTCGGTCCGATCAACGCCACGATCCGGTTCGGTTCCACTCGCAAATCGATTCCGTTAAGAGAGGCTGTCCGTTCATCCTGATATTTCAGTCCCACCTCGCAGAATTCCACTTCCCCGCGCAATGGTTCAAGCTTTACCGCATTCTGCGGAGAATGGATCGCAGGCTGGGTATCCAGTACTTCAAAGACGCGTTGTGCTCCGGCTGCAGCCTCTCCCCCCGCGTTGACGAGACCGGTTAATTGTTGGGCAGGTTCAGCCAGCATCAAAATATAAGCGTTGAACGCAACAATCGCGCCAATGGTCAATGTGCCATCCATCACCATTTGTCCGCCAAACCACAAGATCAAAATAATACTGGCAGTCGTTAACCAGCCTGTGGTCGGCATGATCTTCGACCACTCGTCGATCACGTATATCCAGGTTTGGAATACCTGCTTGTTTGCCTCATCGAATCGTTTGATCTCATAGCCCTCGCGCGCAAACGCGCGGACGACCTGTACGCCAACGACATTTTCCTGCAGTCGATTCGAAACATCACCAACCGCGTTGTCTACAGCAAAAAACAATTTCCCAATCTTTGTTCCAAAACTGGAGGTCATCAGAACCAAAGGAATCATTGGCAACAAGGCGATGATCGCCAATTTTGGATTATCAGTCAGCATGATGTACAAGATGCCAACCGTCAGAAAAATAAAACGAATGAGGTCAGTAACCGCGCCTCCTGCGAATCGTTCTATCGAACGGACATCCTCGATGCAGCGCGAGATCAACTGTCCGCTTTGGGCATGATCGTGATAGGTGAACGGCAGATACTGAATGTGGTCATACATGCGGTTGCGTAAGTCATAGCCCACGCGCGCCGCGATCCACTCAGACCAATAGCGGTTGCCCAAATTCAATATCGCGGAAGCCAGTCCAAGCCCCAGAAGAAGAAACGCCGAGCGGACGAGGTAAAGCTTCTGACCGCGCGCCAATCCATCGTCAATCACCGAGCGGATAATGCGCGGCACGATCAGGCTGAGTCCGGTGAGGATCAGCAAGATGAGCAGGGTCGCCAGGATTTGCCAGAAATATGGCTTGAGAAAAATTCGTATTCGAAGTAAATGTTTCATAGCGCGAAGGAGAAGGATACCATAAAAATGAGGGTGGTATAATGCCCGTGAGTTTGAAATCCGTTTAAGGGAAAAGGCATGAAACTCCACGAATATCAATCAAAAACAATTTTTTCAAAGTATGGAATACCGATCCCTAAGGGACGAGTAGCGGCGACCGCAGAAGAAGCGAAACATATCGCAGAAGAACTGGGTGGCCGCGTTGTTATTAAATCGCAGGTGTTAGTGGGTGGACGCGGCAAGGCTGGCTGCGTCAAAGTTGCCAAGA
>DASWEH010000603.1:0-9173 GCA_036394895.1 Anaerolineales bacterium | reverse complement strand
CAATGGCTAGACATCGAAAAAGATTCGAATGCGCGCCAACTGGTGGAAGGTATCTCCTCCGAGATGACGAAACTTCCGGTTGTGTTTTTCCCGGATGGCAAGAGCTTGCTTCAACCTGAGCTAAAAGAACTGGCGGACAAAGTTGGTTTGCAGACGCGCGCCGCGCTTCCGTTTTATGACATAGTGGTTATCGGGAGTGGCCCTGCGGGATTGGCAGCCGCCGTTTACGCGGGATCGGAGGGCTATCACTGTCTCGTCATCGAGAGGGCTGCACCCGGCGGGCAGGCGGGAAGCAGCCCGAAGATCGAGAATTATCTTGGTTTCCCAACGGGCATCTCAGGCGACGATCTCACGCGTCGCGCGGTGTCACAGGCGAAACGATTCGGCGTGGAAATCCTTTCGGCGCAGGAAGCACAAAAGGTCTTTGTCAAAGACACATACCGCCTCGTCCAGTTATCAGATGGGACGGAGATCTCCTGCCACGCGCTATTGATCGCCACCGGCGCCTCGTTCCATATGCTGACCATGCCTGGGGCGGCCGAACTAACCGGCGCGGGCATTTATTATGGCGCGGCCTATACCGAAGCGATGAACTATAAAGATCAGGATGTGTCCGTGGTGGGCGGTGCAAATTCAGCGGCACAGGGTGCGTTGTATCTGAGTCAATTTGCGAACAAGGTGAGGGTATTGATCCGCGGCCATCAGCCAACCGCTTCGAAATATCTTGTGGATGCGCTGGAACAAAATCAAAAGATCGAGTTAATGCGAGATACTGATTTGCTCGAAGTCAGAGGAAAGAATACACTCGAACAAGTCATCGTCAAAAATACGAGCACGGATGAAATACAAACGTTTGATGCGGCTGCGATGTTTGTGTTCATCGGCGTGCGCCCGCAAAGCCAGTTGGTCGCGGATTTGGTCAAGCGCAGCGATAGAGGCTATATCTTTACCGGCCTGGATTTAATGGTGGATAAAAAACCGCCTCAAGGCTGGACCCTGGAACGCGATCCGTTTTTATTGGAGACCAGCGTCCCCGGCATTTTTGCCGCAGGCGATGTGCGTTTTGGAACCAATCATCGGGTCGCCTCCGCGGTAGGCGAAGGCGCGATCGCTTTCGCGTTGATGAAGGAATATTTGAAGGCGTTGTGAAACATCGTTGGTCGAGTAGCCCATGCTCGTCGGGCGTATCGAGACCAATAGTTAGACGCAAACAAAAGATAACTTGCAACAGATGGTCTCGATACAGGCGGCGATGAATGAATAGGATGAAACCTGTATCAAAGCCCGCCACCTTACTCGACCACCGATTACTTATGAACCTCCAAGACCTCCGCAAATCACCTCTCTTTCAGGGCTTGTCTGATGAAGAGTTACAGCAACTCATGGATATGGCTGAACCTGTCTCATTGCGCGCAGGGGAGATTCTCATCAAGCAGGGGGAGCCCGGTGATTCGGCGTATGTGGTGATCAGCGGTGATTTCGAAGTTCAGAAACAATCCGGGCAATCGCTGATCAAAATCGACGTGCGGAATCCGGGCGATGTGGTCGGCGAGATGGCGTTACTTTCTCGTGCGCCGCGTAATGCCACGCTGATTGCAAAGATAGATAGTGAAGTGCTGCGTATCCCCCAGGAGGCGTTTGAAAAGTTGTTGTCATCCAGCACGACCGCGGCCATGGCAGTTTTGCATTGGGTGATGGCACGTTTGACTCAAAACGAATCTTTGCTGCATCAGCAGGAGAAGATGGCTGCACTCGGCACAATGAGCGCAGGTCTGGCACATGAGTTGAACAATCCTGCTGCCGCGGCGCAAAGAAGCGCGTCACAGCTAAGAGAGACTCAATCCAAATGGCTCACTCTCACACATCAAATTGAAAGAGCTGCACTCCAGGAGAATCAAACAGACTGGCTGGACGAGTTCATCCAGGAAGCCTCGCGACGTTTTGAAGCGCCACTCAAACTGGATACGCTGGAAAAAATCGATCTGGTAGACCAGCTTCAGACCTGGCTGGAAGCGAGTGGAGTAGAGTCCGCCTGGGAACTGGCGCCCGCGATGGTTAACTTTGGGTGGAACAGTGAATCGCTTGAGACGTTAAAGAACAGTCTATCGCAATCGTTGTTCTCCTTGTCCATTCAATGGCTGGGCGCGGGTTGCTTGATGATGGGATTGCTCTCAGAAGTTTTGCAGACCACAGAACGGATTTCACAAATTGTTCACGCGGTGAAGTCTTACACCTATCTCGACCAGGCGCCTTTGCTCGAAGTCGATGTGCATGAAGGCTTGGAAAACACGCTGGTAATCCTACAGCATAAACTGAAAAAAGGTGTCACCATCAAACGGGACTATTCGCCGAATCTGCCGCATATCCAAGCTTATGCCAGTGAACTGAATCAAGTCTGGACAAACATTATTGACA
The DNA here is from genome assembly GCA_036394895.1 of Anaerolineales bacterium. GTDB lineage: Bacteria > Chloroflexota > Anaerolineae > Anaerolineales > Villigracilaceae > Defluviilinea. The sequence continues at coordinate 6,758 of DASWEH010000603.1, read as the reverse complement.
ATGCCGTGGATGCGATGAATGGCAGGGGCGAAATAAAAATCAGAACCTATGTAGAGGATCAGCGCGTCATTGTCGAGATCACCGATAATGGACCGGGCATTCCCGAGGAAATTCAACCTCGTATCTTTGAACCGTTCTTTACAACCAAAGCCCCTGGGCACGGAACGGGATTGGGATTACATATTTCCCATGACATTATCGCAAATCGCCATCATGGACAATTGCTGGTAGAGTCAAAACCTGGAGAGACGAAGTTTAAGGCAATACTTCCTGTTAACCTTGCGAACGCTTCAAAACCTTCGTAGGGTTAAGTTTATGCTACCGCTTGTCTCACGCATAACATGCGTAAGTTAACTTTTTATATGGATTTGTAGCTTGAAATTCAAATATAAAGTTAAGTAAATTATGCGGCGCTCTGTAAAGGAGAACAAACATGAATCATGATCAAATGATGAAGGATATTCTTTTATCAACCAAGACCATCGCCAGTGTAGGCCTATCTTCCAACATAGAAAAAGAAAGTTATTGGATTGTTTCGTATCTGAAAGAACAGGGCTATCGTGTGATCCCGGTCAACCCAACGGCGACGGAAATCCTCGGCGAAAAGGCTTACCCAGATCTGGAATCCGTGCCGGAGAAGATCGATGTGGTGCAGGTCTTCCGCAAATCGGAGGATGTGCCACCTATCGTGGAGGATGCGATCAAGGCTGGGGCAAAGGTGGTCTGGATGCAGGAAGGGATTGTCAATGAAGAGGCTGCCCAGAAAGCACGTGAGGCAGGCTTACAAGTGGTGATGGATGCCTGTATGCGCGCCACACATCGTAGGTTGATCGGTGCAAAACCAATAAGTATTTAGCTCCTCATATCGTCATCTGATACACAGCCAGCAAAATTGTGAAATCGGCTGCCATGTGACCGAGCACCGGCGCAAGCAGTCCTTGGTCTTCACGCGTGATTTGCCGCCAAAACCAACCGACGAGAACGAGTACGATCAAGCTGTAAATGACTACACTTGTTTGCATTTTGCCCATTAAGATCGGACCATGAAACCCCGCATACAAAAAATCGGAAATATAGAATGTCTTTGTAGGGCTTCCTAAGTAACCACGCCAGAAATATTCTTCAATCAGGGGGTTAATGAAAACAAAATATGTAATGAACAGCGGCCACGTTAACCCTGTGAGACCGAACGATTCAACCTGCGTAGGCAGGTTACTTGCAATTCCAAAGGAAGCTCGGAAGAAATACAAAGAAACTCCACTGCTACCACAAAGGATGACACTCAAAACGACCCATCGAATATGATTACTTTTGAGTAGGATTTTGATGGGAAGTTCTGGTTTTGCCAGCCAAAGGGAAATAAGTATTCCGAGATGGAATCCAAGCAGCGCAATCCACCCATTATGAAACCAGAACAATCCGATGCCAACTGTAAGATAGGGCAGGATTGGCGTAAGCCATTTCATAAGACCTGTGTAATGATTGTATTCTTTGCGCCCGCTTCCTTCAAGGACAGCGAAACGGCTTCCGCGATTTTAGGCTCGACCAACGCGATCATGTTGCCGCCGCGTCCACCGCCACTGAGTTTTGCTCCGAGCGCTCCCGCGTTGCGCGCAGTTTCAACCAGCCGATCTAATTCAAGCGAAGAGACAGTCAGTTTTTGTAGCAGGGCATGATTTTCGTTCATCAGTTCGCCGAGTAGCTCAGGTTTTCCCGCTTCGATGGCACGCCGCGCAGTAAACGAAATTTCGCCAATCTTATCAAACACAGTTTCCCAACGTGACTTGTCATTCATCCATAGCCTTCGCACATCGCTAACGGATTCCTTTGTTGGGGCGGAGATACCGGTATCCGCGATGATAATCGTAAATGGCTGTCCCACTTTGAATGTTTCGACCTCACCCCCGGCCCCTTTCCTATCAGGAGAGGGGGGATGCTTGATGAAATAAACCGGCTTGGCATAAGTGACCACTGTGTTATCGATCCCAGAGGGTGTACCATGATGAAGTTTTTCGATCTCATAAGTGAAGGCGTTGACTTCTTCATCGGTTATCGAATAATCGAGATGAGCCGCTAACGCGCGTGTTAAGGCAACCGTTACTGCCGCGCCGGAGCCCAGCCCGGAAGCCACGGGAATTGTCGAATTTATTTTTATTTCGAGATTCGGAAATTTAGAGACGCGCGAGAGAAACAAAAAGTTGTGAATAACGGAAGCAATGGGATGGTCGGAGGGGAGCGTATTTAATTCCGCGTGAAGATTCACATCCGGGGCATCGATCCAAATCCCTGCGCGGGAGGAATCAGAGACATCCACATCCGCGTGGACTTGTGTCACCGGGATCGCCAAAGCGGGTCGTCCATAAACAACGGCATGTTCACCGAACAAAATGATCTTGCCAGGCGCAGAAGATTTGGTCATCATAGTGGGGCGGGTTGCGTGAAGCGTCCCGCCTTACGACAGGTAAAAGATTGCGATCACAGCCAAGCCCCACAACAACACTGTGATTTGCAATGGACGATCTTTGAGGGCAACTTCGTCGGGCGAGCCCGCCACATGACCGAATTGGATCAATTGCAGGTAACGAAAGATGCCATACACCACAAAGGGAATCGTGAGCATCATCGTATGGTTTTCCGGAAGATTAGGCGCGGAAAATGTATAAAGGGAATAGGCGACGATGGTCATCCCCGAGACAATCGTAATGTATTGATCGAGGAGCGGAATCGTATATCCTTCAAATACTTTGCGATGCGCGCTGGCTCCGTCTGCCAGCAGATTCATTTCTGCGCGGCGCTTTCCCAGGCCAATGTAAAGCGAGAACAAGATCGTGATCATATATAACCACGGAGAAAACCGTTCGACTGTGATCAAGGCGACCCCCGCGCCCACCCGCAAAACAAAGCCCGAGGAAACGATCAGCACATCCAGAATGGAGACATGCTTCAACCAGCGCGAGTACAGCAGATTGGTAATGAGATACGACGTAAGGATCAATGCAAATACCGGTGATAACAGATAGCCAAGTGGAATGGCAATGATGGTCAACAGCAAAGCCGCGGTCAGTGCCACAGGCATGGGCAATTTCCCGGAGGCGATCGGGCGAGATTTTTTCGTGGGATGATTTCGGTCTGCTTCGACATCCGCGATATCGTTGAACAAATAGACTGCGCTCGATATCAAACAAAATAAAAAGAACCCCTCGAGTGTCCTAAAAAACGGTTCGGGCCGGAAGAGCTGCTTGTCAAAGATCAAGCCAAAAAAAACAAACCCGTTCTTTGTCCATTGACGCAGCCGCATGGTTTTGATGAGGGCTTTGAGCATAAGATAATTTTACCTTTATTATGTGTGGATGGGGTCTGGGACCCTGTCCAAGCTATAATTGATTCATGCCTAAAGTTCGTTTGGATGTGTTACTCGTCGAGCGCGGATTGGCGGAATCGCGCGCCAAGGCGCAAGCCATGATCATGGCGGGACAAGTGCGCGTTGCAGATCAGGTCATGCTCAAGCCAGCCACCGCGGTTTCAACTGATTCTGTTCTGACCGTTGATTCCGGTCCGCGCTTTGTCTCGCGCGGCGGTGAAAAGCTGGATGCTGCCCTCGAGGCCTTTGCCATGGATGTCACGGGCTTGATCTGCGCGGATGTTGGCGCATCGACGGGTGGCTTCACCGATTGCTTGTTGCAACGCGGCGCTGCAAGAGTCTATGCGATCGATGTGGGCAAAGGAATTTTGCACTGGAAACTTCGTAATGACCCACGTGTCGTGGTGATGGAAGAGACCAACGCGCGCTTTGTCGAGTCACTGCCGGAACAGGTGTCAATAGTTACGGTGGATGCTTCGTTTATTTCGTTGAAGATTTTGTTGCCAGTGGTGAAGAGGTGGATCTCTCCCTCATCTCTGACCCCTCTCCCCGCTTCGACTTCGCTACCGCTCCGCTCAGCGCGAAAAGGAGAGGGGAATATTATTGCCCTCATCAAACCTCAATTCGAAGCGGGTCGGAAAGATGTCGCCCGCGGAGATGGCGTGATCCGCGACCCTGAAATCCATAAACAAGTGTTACTGGATGTTCTGAGCTTTGCTCAATATGAGGGATTTCAAATCCGCGGACTGATCAAGAGTCCGTTGTTGGGACCAAAGGGGAATGCTGAATTCCTCGCATGGCTGGACCCACTCTCGACTGAAGAGAAAAACGAAGAATTACGTCAGATGATTGAGCGCACATTAGGAAATTCATCCTGAGATTCAAATACAAGTGCATAAAATCCGTCTGGTAAAATTTGTGCATGTCCCCATCGTCTGAAACCGATTTCAATGTCCATCATCCACAGCCGCTGCTCATCGTCATCTCAGGACCTTCGGGCGCGGGCAAGGATACCGTTATGCAGCGCATGAAAGAGCGCGGGCTTCCATTCCATTTTGTTGTGACTGCCACCACGCGTCCCCAACGTGCCAACGAAGTCCATGGCAGGGACTACTGGTTCGTTTCAAAGGATGAATTTGCTCGCATGATCGATGAAGATGAATTAATCGAGCATGCCATCGTGTATGGCGACTATAAGGGTATTCCCAAACAACAGGTGCGTGAGGCGCTTGCCAGTGGCATGGATGTGGTCATGCGTATCGATGTGCAAGGTGCGGAAACCGTTCACAAGATGGCACACGATGCTTTGATGATCTTCATCACCACGGAGAATGAAGAGGATTTGGTGCGCCGTCTCGAAACACGCAAGACCGAGACCGCCGATTCGCTTGCCCTGCGGATTGCCACGGCGCGCAAAGAACTCAAGCGCGTGGAAGCGTTCGATTATGTGATCGTGAACCGTGAATTTCATCTGGATGAAACGGTGGACACCATCCGTGCCATTATTGATGCGGAACATCATCGCGTGAATCCGCGAAAGGTAACCTTGTGAATAAACCTCCTAGTGCTCCTCAGGAACCCAACCCTGATCCTTCAACAGCCTCGATACCCTCCGGGCAAACCCCTCAGCCCGCTCCTGCGCAACAAGCTATGCGTGTGCCGATGCCGCGCTCTGCTCCCTATGTAACGTATTCAATCATTGGCGTTACGGCCTTCATCTATGTACTACAACTGGCGAGTCAAGCTCTTGTTCAAACAGATATTCCAGTCGCATTGTTTGCCAAAGCGAATGATCTGATCCGCGCAGGTCAATTATGGCGTTTTCTGACTCCCGCCCTGGTACACGGATCCATCGCGCATATCGGTTTCAATATGTATGCCTTGTTTTCATTCGGTACGGGACTCGAACGTCATTTTGGGCATGGACGATTCCTTTTGCTTTATGTGCTTGGTGCGTTCACGGGAAATGTAATGTCCTTCTTGTTCTCACCAGGATACTCTGTTGGCGCGTCCACCGCGATCTTCGGATTGCTTTCGGCAGAAGGAGTCTTTTTGATTCAGAACCGCAAACTGTTCGCCGGACAGTTCAGGAGCGCAATCGGGAATATCATCTTTATCGCGGCGATTAACTTGTTCATTATTGGATCATTGCCCGGTATCGACAATTGGGGGCATATCGGTGGTCTACTCGGCGGATTGATATTCACTTCGTTCGCAGGTCCCTTGTGGGAGATTGAAGGAATCTCTCCTACTTATCATCTTGTGGATAAACGTCCCTTGCGCGAGGTAATTGTTGGCGCGGCGACGGTAGTGCTGATCTTTGGTGGGCTGGCGATGTGGGGGATGGTGAGGTAGAAATAATACGTAAGGATTAGGATTGGAGATAGACGCCGTCGAAGCGACTTTCTATGTGGACGACAATTCAAATCATTCTGGGTCTGCTCGGCATTTTACTTATTTTAGGGGGTGAGAAGCTTTCTATCCCATTTTTTAGCTATGCTGGGCTCGCATGTTTAGGGCTGACTTCGATGGCAATTGGATGGGAAGCTATCATCACGCGGCATATTGTGTTTGGCAGACGGCGTCATGGGGATGTACAAACATATACAAATCTCCCTGCTATCTTACAAGGCATCCAGTTCAATCTCTTGGGTTTGTTCCTTATTGTCGTTTCAATCATGATGGATGAAAACATCAATGGACGCGAACTGGTTTTGCAAATGGCGCGTCATCCTGGCCTGCCACTCATTCTGTTTGGAGCGCTTTGCCTCATGCAGGCAGTGATTACTCTCGTTGGTTCGCATGAATTGCAGGAAGGCCAACGTTGGATTGTGATCATGAACTTGCTTGTTTCTCGCTTATTGCCGGGAATCATTCTAGTTTTAATTGGTTTGGGTATGACTGGATTAGGCTTGTTCGAAATCCTTGCGCCAAAGTTATTTGATGAAATGGGTGGCGGATTTTTGGAAGTGTTGTACGGGTTGAGGTGATCATTGGCGGACTGGCGATGTGGGGGATGGTGAGGTAGTTTTAGTACTATAAAGACAGAAATCTTCTTGCAAAAACACGAATTAACTTAGTGATTTCTATGGCTTCTTTCGCCTCCTCAAGTGTTGGTTCTTCGCCAGGATAACGTGTTCGGACAGCAAAATCGGTGAGTGTGTTCAAAAGTTTTGAGTCAATTTCCAGCAATATCCCTACACTCGAACAAAGATTATTCAATAGTAGGAGATCGTGGGTCATGGGAAATCCTGCCTTTTTCGAAACGAGCAAGGCTTTCATATACTTCTCAGCACATTGTTGAGCATGAAAACACGCCCCTGTAATCAGTGGTTTCTTTCGCCGCAATGCAGAGCGTGCCAGTACAAAATCTTCTTCCGCTTTTTCCACACACGCA
>DASWEH010000602.1:0-2585 GCA_036394895.1 Anaerolineales bacterium | reverse complement strand
TTCACGCCTCAACCCATCCTGCGCGAAGGCACAGACCTGGACCTGGACAATGCCTTTAAACTCCTCCCGCGCACGCATCAGAGCTTTCATCCCTTCCAGCCGCGCTTTGCTGTCTACATCGGCAAACGCACGGATATGGGTATTGCCATGCAATGCGGCTTGTGCAAGCGCCCGTCTCACATTTTTGATGATCCACTCTTCGTCATATTTCTCTTTGACCCGAGCCGCCAGCTCGATGGTTGTCATTGCCTTACCCATCCCCTCGGCATGATAACCTGTCAGCGCTTCGTCATCCATCATCTGGCGTGTGTAGACTTTGCACAAATGCAGATGCGGATTAACAAAAGATTCGGTCACCAAATTCCCACCTGCGTCGACCATCAATTCAGCAGTTCCTTCAATAGTTCTTTCAATGGACGTAATCCCTCCGTTCGAGAGTCCAATATCATTTAATGCTTCTGTACCACGTAACCGAGCATTTTTGATCAGAATGTCGAAGTGTTGGGACATGTTGACTCCTTCAGGATTGATGACAACAGCAGGGATTATACAAACAAGCCCTAATAAACAAAAGACCGCGTTCATCACGCGGTCCTATTATTCAAGGTATGTATAAATCAATCTAATCGTTTCGCGCAACGTCAGTATCAAACTGTTTTACTTAAGATAGTCATAGGCTTTCAGCGTTTGAAGGGCGCGAACAGTCACAATCCCACGATTCTCCAGTTCACACGCCGGACTCACAGCAGTCCATGAGATTGGCCAGCCACCATCTGCTTGTTGCCGCTGGGCAAGTGCTTCAAGATGATTCTGAATCGTTACATCGTCAAAAAGTCGACGACAGATGGAGCGTGGTGATGGTGCGTAATCCAAGGGCATGAAGACATATCCACTCGCTTGTGGATCGTAAGCAATATGTCCACCTTCCCGCATGTAAGCGCTTATCTGCTCGAATGCACGTTCTGCCCGCGCCCGGTCCGGAACATGTTCGAGGAACAGAAGGACACAGAGGAGATCGTTGCCGCTTATATTTTGAAAATGTTCAATCTGTTGCCAGCAAAAGTCCGTGGCACGCTCAAGCCAGGGATGGCGAATATAGTTTTTATGTAATAACCCGGCGATGCTGGCTGTCGGGTTGATCGAGGCGGGTGGATGATCCGTATCAGTATTCCACCATTCCGCCCGCGGGGCATCGCGAACTGTTGGTAATACAAATGGAACCCCATCGCCTGTCGTGATCGTTTCAAGACAATCGCAGATTTGAAGGGGAATGGTCGTATCAAAGCCTATCTCATCCAGCACCCGCAGCGCAAACTCCTGGTCAATTGGCTGGCTGGTTGCGGTGCGCTTATCGGGTTCCAGCGCGTTTCCAAAGCTGCCATCCTGATTTTGATACGCCCGCAATGCAGAGAGTACCTTCTGTCGATCGCCGCTTTGAAAGAGGAAAGCGAAGAGATTACGTTCGAGCAATCGGGCATTATTCAAAATAAACGTTTGAGCGGACTCGAGGATCTGTGTCATATTTCTACTTTCATAAACAACAAGCCGCGTGATGAGCGCGGCTTTTATTCTTGTGTCCCTGTTTTCCTGTCTACTCCCTCAATCCAACTTCCCAGTAATGGATGCCATCTTTAGCTCCCCAATCGCCTTCGTGATCTGAATATCGCGCGGGCATGCCATTGTACAGTTGAAAATCGTGTGGCACCGCGCGAGTCCATTGGTTTCGCTGACGATGTGCATGCGCTCAGCAGCCGCCTCATCGCGGCTATCAAAGACAAAGCGATGTGCGGCTACCAAAGCGGCGGGACCGAGGTAATCGTCACTGCCCCAGTAGGATGGACAGGAAGTGGTGCAAGCCGCGCACAAAATACATTTAGTGGTGTCATCAAAGCGGGCGCGTTGTTCCTGAGATTGGAGTCGCTCTTTTCCATCTGCAGGCAGAGGTGAATCATTGATGAAATAAGGAAGCACCTTCTTATAGTTATCAAAGAACGGTTCCATATCCACGATCAGATCTTTGATCACCTTCAAGCCAAGCAACGGCTCGACCGTGATCGTCGTCCCGATATCGCGCACCAAAGCCTTGCACGCCAGCATGTTTTTCCCATTGATACGCATGGCGTCTGATCCACAGACGCCATGTGCGCACGAGCGACGGAAGGAAAGCGATCCATCGTTATAGCCCTTCACGTGTTCAAGCAGGTCAAGGATACGATCCGTTTCCTGGCCCTCGATTGTATAGGTTTCATAGTGGAATTTTTTATCCACTTCCGGGTTATATCGAAAGATTTTTAAAGTTACCTGCATGGTTGCCTCACTAATAAACTCTTGCCTTCGGTTGATATTTTGTGATCACAACAGGCTTGTAGTCAATTTGCACTTTTCCATCTTCCTTCCAGGCGAGGGTATGCTTGAGCCAGTTCTCATCGTCGCGTTGTGGATAATCTTCGCGCGAATGTCCGCCGCGCGATTCGGTGCGATTCAGCGCGCAGACGGTCACCAGTTCCGCTACATCCAGCATATTGCCTAGCTCCCAGGCATTCAACAGTTCGGTGTTGAAAATTTTCCCCGTATCGGTCACGCGT
>DASWEH010000601.1:0-11426 GCA_036394895.1 Anaerolineales bacterium | reverse complement strand
ATCGAATCCGCCTGCGTATCGAATGATGAGATCGTGGGCGGTTTTTGATTCGCCCATTCAGAATGGATTGCACACCATGAAATACCGCCATAACATTGGGCTGGGCGAGTCAATCGCCATTCAGATGGTAGATTTTGTCCGCTCTCTACATTGGCCGATAGAAATAATGATGCCAGTTCCACTCGGGAAAAACCGTCTGAAAGAGAGAGGGTATAATCAAGTCGGGTTGGTCGCGCGTCCACTGGCTTATCGGCTTGGGTTAAGGTATGAACCTGACTCTGTTCGGAAAATCCGTGAAACGCGCTCTCAAGTGGGCTTGACAGTATCCCAGCGCCGCGAAAATGTTCAGGAAGCATATCAGGCTGATCCCCAGGTCGTGAAGCGCAAATCCATTCTTATCATGGATGATGTTGCCACGACTGGTTCTACAATCTCAGCCTGTACGGAGGCATTACTTTCCGCAGGTGCTCAGGATATTTATGTATTGACGATTGCGCGCGCACTTCCACATCATGGTTTGGATCGTGTTTGACAACTGCCATTCGGGCAGTTGATAAATCAATCAAGGAGGCCCTATGACTCAAAAGATTGAGACCGTGGTACGTAATATGAGGTTGACCGATAACGTCCGTGACTATGTAGAAAAGAAAGCGGCCAAACTTGAACGTTTCCTCCAGGAGATCGATGAAATCCGCGTGGAACTCTCGCATATCAAGTCGGCCCGCAGTGCCCTGGACCGGCAGGTAGCCCAGATCACTGTTCACGGCAAAGGATTTATTTTGCGTTCGGAAGAACGAGCCGATGATATCCATGCTGCTTTTGATGCGGCGCTCGAAAAAGTTCAACGCCAGATCGATCGATATAAAGGCAAGCACTACCATGGACGCGGCGACGGACGTTCTGCGGCTGAGGTGCTCGAGGAGGAGTTGCCAGTTGATGAGACAGGCGAATTACTACCTTTGATTGCTAGACGCAAAAAATTTATCGTCCTTCCGATGAATGAGGATGAGGCGGTTGAGCAAATGCGCCTGCTTGGGCACGATAATTTTTTCATCTTCTTCAATGCCGAGCAGAATTCCATTCAGGTGTTGTACCGCCGCAGGAATGGCACCTATGGATTGATTGAACCGATTGTTGGCTAATGCCTAAAGACTTCATAAACAAACCAGTGGCGCTGAGGCGCCACTGGTTTTATCAAGGAGCGAAAATGGAATTTGATGACGATTTTGATATTCAAGAGCTGGACCATGTAAACATGGATTTCGAGTCTATTCGGAAGGCTGTGATTGAAGTCATCAAGGGGGTAGGGGAGGATCCTGAGCGCGAAGGTCTCAGAAATACACCAATTCGAGTTTCACGTATGTATGCGGAATTGTTGAGCGGATATAGCGCAGATCCCGATAAAATCATTAATGGAGCTTTATTCCATATCAATTATGATGAGATGGTGCTGGTGCGCGATATTGAGTTTTATAGTTTATGTGAACATCATATGCTGCCGTTTCTCGGCCGTGCACATGTGGCTTATCTCCCGAAAGGGAAGGTGATCGGACTCTCTAAAATCCCTCGGATTGTCGACATGTACGCGCGCAGATTACAGGTACAGGAACGGATGACGCGTCAGATCGCGGATTTTCTTCAGGAAACCTTGGAGCCGTATGGTGTTGCCGTAGTGGTGGAAGCGATGCACCTCTGTTCCATGATGCGCGGCGTAAAGAAACATGATGCCCGCATGACAACGTCTGCTATGCATGGCGCATTTCGTGCAAATCTGGCAACTCGCGAGGAATTTTTAGAAAATATTTCTAGGTCTCGGGTAAATATCAGCTGAACATTTTCATCGGAAAACCGAAAATGTTTCTATGAGAAAAAACCTCTTCAAGTCTAGGGCTTGAAATGGTGTCCATTAATCTGACTCAAAACTTGAGAACGCGTTTCCATCCATATTGTCTGACGGAGGCGCGTTGCTGTTTCAGCGATACGCTCCTGTGTCAATGGATTTTGAAACTCGGGATAGATCTCTGCCAACGGGATAACCACAAACGCCTGATTCCAAAATTTATCATTGCACGATTCGTTATCAAAAAGAATAATGTCAATATCGATTGTGCGTGGGGCATACTTATCTTCAGTTCTTTTCCTACCTAACTGAGCCTCGATCGGATGAGCGACTTGATCTTTCAATTTAGCATATAAAAGCTCTGTCGAAAACAAAACACACGCATTGAGATAATTTGGTCCGTTTGACCCCACCGCCTCCGATTCCCAGACGGTTGATACTTTCAGAATATCCCCACGTTCAGATAACAGATCAATCGCCTTTGGTAAATTTGCCTCAGGCTGAATATTGGAACCAAGACTCAGGTAAACCTGATGCACGTTTACTCCTCGCGGCTGCGTTCGATCTCCACGCCCACAGATTTTGCAAATCGTACTGCACCCGGCTTTTCCACGCGGAGAATGACTCTTTGCACACCTTTGTCCTCAAAACATAATTTGGCCAAATCGTTTGCTAATGCCTCGACCGTCAATCGCTCTGCACTTTCAGCGTGCGCTTGAATCCTTTTACTCATCGTGCTGTAATTGACGCAATCCACAATGCTGTCTGTTTCCGCCGCGCGATGTGTATCGGTGAACAAGACGATGTTAATCAAAATATCCTGCGCTCGTTTGCGTTCCCAATCATTGATTCCAATAATGCCGCGCACCAATAGGTCTTTTATGATCACTTTGTCCATAATTTAGCAATCCTTTGAATCTGCGTGTAGTCTAGAAGATGCAGTGAAGTGATGAGATCCATTAATAGTAATTCGACAATACTATACCAAATGCCTTCCACCATCCAAGTGAATGACCTCACCCGTAATGTAGGTTGGGCATGTGAGTAAAAACAAAAGTGCGTGTTCAATTTCATTTTGCTGTGCCCACCGTCCAGCTGGGACTTTTTTTATGATATCAGCTTTGGCTTTTCCATCTGAGGGAGGCAGGATCGCACCAAGCGCCAATCCATTGACGTTGATCTTGGGGGATAAGGCAACAGCCAGCGATTTGGTCATAGCAGCCAGTGCGGCTTTGCTGATCGTGTAGGGGAAGTGATCAGATCCGGGCCGAAGCGCGCGCCAGTCAAGAATATTGACGATTCGCGCTCCCTCTGATGCCTGTTTCGCAAATGCCTGACTTAACAAAAACGGCGCAGTCAAATTGATAGATAAATGCTTTTGCCAGTCTTCCATCGAAGTAGTTTCTAAGGAAAGCGAACCAAAGATTGCCGCACTGTTAACGAGACCCTGCAACAGGGTGGATTTGTTAATCAACGGAATCAAGCTTTCGGCTTGGGATGAGTCGCTTAAGTCGGCTTTGAACACCAGGGCGTGACGCCCCAATCCGATGATTTCATTGCGGACTTCCTCCGCTTGGGCATCCGAATGCCCATGATGGATCACAACATCTGCACCGGCGCGGGCACAGGCCAGTGCAAAGATTTTTCCAACACGCCGTGCCGCGCCTGTAATCAAAATCGTCTTCCCATTCAATGATTCATTCATCTAGATGGGATTTTATCACCTCAGCGTTTGGGGAGACAATACGCGGATTACCGGACTGCATTTATCATATTCTTGACTTGCGTTTTTGGAAGTGATAATATCTTTTTGCCATCGTTAAAGATATTGTCAAGGTTTTGTGTTTTCCAACAGCTGTTTTTGAGAAAGGGTTAACATATGACTACAAATCAAAACCCGCCGACCTACACAGGGGATATTGCTGAACAGCACGTTGATCCAGCGCGAGAGTATTCGACCGAGAACCAGGAGATTGTTTTTTCTGAGGAGCAACATGCGATTTGGGCAGATCTGTTTGCTGGGATTCACCAGCCTTATTTGCTGGAGCATCTTTGCCAGCAGTGGAAGGATGGACTGGCGCTGTTGGAACTTGATCCACGTCATATCCCTACGGTTGCCCATCTCAACGATCGCATTACTCCACGGACAGGTTGGCACATCGAGCGGACTGCTGTTCGGTACACCATGGCAGATGACTGGTATAAAAAATTTGCACAGCGTATTTTCCTGATCACCGACTATCTGCGAAGTAGCGACCAGATGGAGTTTACCCCAGAGCCAGATATGTTCCATGATATTTTTGGACATTTGCCGTATCTGACCATGGAATTTTATGCGCGTATCGAAGATAAATTTGCCCCCGCCTATCTGAAAGCGACCGAGGAAGAGAAGGAAGTGATCAAGCGCCTTGCCTGGTATAGCACAGAGTTTGGCTTGGTCATCCAAGACAACCGTTTCAAGGTCTTCGGAGCCGGGATCATTTCTGGCCGGGCTGAGTTCGCGAATGCAATCATGGAGTTTTACCGGCTCTCCCGTGAGACTGTAATCGACTACACAAGCAATGTATTTGAGCAGCTCAACGATCAATTCCTTGCCCATAAAAAGGATGTCTACCGGCTCATTGATGGCGTCAATGAACTGCATCGGCAGGGACAGATGTCGTCGCAGGATCAGGGCTGGAATGTTGTGCATTCTCTTTATGAGTCGCTGGGAATCAATCGTGATGGATACTTTGGTGGGGAAGTGATCCTGGCACCGTTCGATGTTGCAACCATCGCGCATATCCCCAAGACTGTCTACGCCTTCAACCCAATGTTCTTCGTCTGCGAATCGTTTGAACAGATGGATGCCTTGCTCGATTCTTATCTTAAGCCGATTGCACTACGCAACTGATTTCAGGTGAACATCCGCCTCTTTTTCTGGAGAGGCGGATTCTGTTTAATCAGCCTTTTTCACTCTGCGAATTGATTCACCTGCGAACAAAGCAATGGCGAGCACAATCCAGGCAATGACCTGAGCGAGCCGTACCCCACTGAAAATCAGTGTACTGTCTCCGCGGAACGCCTCGAGAATGAGACGCGCGCCTGCCGTTAGCGCCACAAACAAAAGAAAATCAGAACCAGCCGGAGAATCTGTTTTGCGAAACCAAATGAATCCAAACACCAAAAGCGAGGCGATGAGTTCATAAACCTGAGTTGGATGGCGGGTTGCATTCCATAGATCAATTCCCCACGGCAAATTTGTTGGGCTTCCAAATGCTGTGCCCGCGGCGAGATGTGAAAGAGAAAGCCCAATCGCCAATATCGCAAACAGTGGAGTCAGCGCATCGAGCGTTGACCACAACGGAAGTTTTTGGCGCTGTCCATATACAAACGCGACAAGGATCGCGAGGATGAATGCTCCCACAGGATCGAACAAGTCTACATTGACTGAGAAAATGCTGAGTGGACTCTGTGTGAACGCAGAGAGATTTGCCAACACAAAAAGGACTCGTCCACCGATGATGTAGCCAAGGATGCTGTAATAAACAATGTTGTTTAGCACATCTTTGGAAATATCATGGCGCTCCACTCGTTTTTCAGAGAGATAGAGTCCAAGCCATAAAGCGGCGAGGAGCAAAATCAGGTGGCGAGGGGGAGTGAAGATGGAACGGAAGAGGGTGATCATATGGTTTCATGATTATCGTTGGTTGAGTAGGTGGTGCTTGTCCACCGTATCGAAACCAACAAATGTCAAAAATACTCTTGCAACAAAAATTACTTAGCCTACTGGTGGTTTCGACACCTGCACGATTTGCTAAGCAAATTGTGCAGGTGCAAGTGTATGCCCCGCGAAAAGCGTGCGGGACTACTCAACCACCGATTATTTTAGAATCTCCTCAATACGTGTACGAAGCAAAGCCTCCGCCATCGGTCCACCAATGACAACTTCGTTGATGATTCCCTCACGATTAATGAAAAACGAAGAAGGCAAGGATTTCAACTGATAAGCATTTGCCATCTCGCCTGTTTCGTCCAGCAAAATGGGAAAAGTGAGTTTTTGTTCGTTGACGAAAGGCATGACATCCAAAGGCGCATCCTGATAAGTCATATTGACAGCAAGGACGGTAAAGCCCTGATCCTTGTATTCGTTGTACATGGTTTCGATGGTCCGCATTTCGGCACGGCAAGGCGGACACCATGTTGCCCACAAATTGACCAGGACAGCCTGTCCGCGCAAATCGGAAAGCTTTACGGTTTCGCCCTTTGGGGTTTTCAATTCAAAATCAGGCGCAAGAAATCCTTGTTGCGGCGCAGGGATCTTCCCGGAGGTTGATGCCCCCGATTTATCCGCGCTGACGATTATCCAGGCGAATCCCAAAATCAGGACAACCAGGTAAATGATTCGGCGTTGTGTCTGTTGCATTATGGTCTCTTTTCGGCTACACTGATATTGAAGACTCATCTAAGAGGAATTTTACGATGCAATCCAATTCGCTTCTCTTTGCCGGTGCCGATTTTTCCTCCGGGCGTAATCCGGTCACGTTTGCCGCACTGGATGAGGATTTAAACATAAAGGTCCTTGAAAAATGGGATGTTCCTACAACCTTGTCATATCTGCGAGAATATGAAAATATTTGTTTTGCGATCAACGTGCCTTCTTCCAAAATCGGACAAAGCACTTATGCAGATTTCAAAAATCAAATCGCTCGGATGGGTTTCAAATCGTTCTCAAAGAAAGAACATTCGAAACAATGGTTCGAGACAAACGCACAGGATTGTTATCACGAATTGATCGGGCAAAACCCTTTACCTCGCCGCACATTGGAAGGACGCCTCCAGCGAGCGTTGGCATTGTATGAGCAGGGATTGCGAATCGAGGATCCCATGGATATGTTCGAAGAGATCACGCGTTACAAATTAATCCATGGACTTTTTAAGCTCGAAAACATTTATTCTTCAAAAGAGCTGGATGCATTGGGTGCAACTTATATGGCGTGGATGAGCGTTAACCGTCCAGGGCGGATTGTTGTACAAGGTGAGTTTGCCTTGCCAGACCAAGAGTAAAGCTTTCCCTCAAATGAAAATCTGCAATGGAGGCAGGATGGGAGAGAGCCCAATAAGTCTCATTGCCTTCCGTTGTTTGGATAATGGCTGTAATTCCAAATTTCAATGATTGATTAGGTTGAAGGATGGGATGTAGATCAACCCGCGCATTGAGATGAAGCACGCCCATCTCACTCTGTCCGTCGAATGGCAACCGTTGAATTGACGTTTCCTCCCTAAAGCCAATCCTCCGATACGCATCCATGTGATAAACATTCCAGTCGCCAGAAGGTGACATGTTGAATTCCCAATATTGCGGTTGGTCTTTAATAGCCAGAAAGAACTCAAAACAGGTCATCTTCCATAGCTCATCTTTGCGGGTGGGATTCATAGATTTCGTCGGAAGAAGAATCTCTTCAATTTTTCCCGCGAGCAAATAGTGCAAGGTAATTATGTTATTTTGAAGTGAAATTTTTCCCGTGATGGAGATACTCGGGATGTTCGGCGCAGTAAATGGGATCAGCGAAAATGAGCGCTCTGTCATGCAGGTGAGACCATGCCCTGGATGATGTGGCGTATGTCCGCTTCATAGGCTTCTATAGATTCGGTCAATTTGAACTGAACCAGGGCACGTTGTAGATTATGCTGAGGATGCTTAACTTTGAAGTAAACGTTCCCATCCAAATAATCTGTAAAGAAGCGCACACCCAGCTCAAAAGCCAGTAATCGGATGGAGTCAAACAGATAATCATAGTCGGTGACTGTTAGGAAGTTGCGCGCCTGGGTGAGGTAACCTTCCAGAATCGCCGCGCCAATTTCCGGGTCGAATTGAACTGCTTCCCATTGCTCAGTCTCCTCTCCCAGTGGGTTGCATCCTGAACGCATACAGTCCCCAATGTCATAATGGATCAATCCAGGCTTGACCGTATCTAAATCCACGGTGCTGATGGCACGCCCGGTAGATTCATCGATCATCACATTGTTCACTTTCGGGTCGCCATGTACTGCTCGGAGTTGAAGTTTACCTTGCTCGCGGGCGTTTTCAAGCACATGGGCGAATTCACGTCGCTGCTCGACAAAATTGAGACAATGTTTTACTTCCGCGCTCGATTTGAATCCGTTCTGTGAAAAGGCTCGATTAAAATTCTGTAAATAGCGCGGCGTAATGTGGAAACCTTCAAGCGTATCAGCAAGTTTATGGATTGGCAAATCGCTAATCAGATATTGAAATGTACCCAGAGCATAGCCTACTTCGCGAGCAAGTGCTGCGTCTTTTATCGTTTCGAAGGAGCGTGCACCGTGCACGTAACTGATTGCTCGCCAGAAGTTGCCTTCACCATCAATGTAAAAATCTTGTCCATCGCATGCCGGAATAACGCGCGGCATTTCCCACTGATGTCCTTCATCCCGCGCGCGCCGACGCATGTGCTCGGTGAAGGCGCGCATATTTTGCATGATCAGTTTGGGTTGTTTAAAAACCTGGGTATTGATCCGCTGAAGCACGAATTGTTTTTCTTCGGGCGAGGCTGTATCGATTGTGACTAAGTAAGTATCATTGATGTTGCCATTTCCAAACTCGTGAACATTGATAACTTGCGTATACGCGGCAAACTGCTCTGCAACAAAAGAGTAGTGGTGCAAGTGCATTCTCCAAATATGTTATAGTATGTGTACGATTATATCCCCGTTGCCCAAAGGGTAAAATGGACTATCTTCTAAGAGAAGGTTACATATGAAAGACGATCTTCAGAATCGTGCAATCAATACTATTCGCTTTCTGGCGGCGGATGCTGTGCAGCAGGCGAACTCCGGTCACCCGGGACTTCCAATGGGCGCGGCACCGATGGCTTTCACCTTGTGGACACGATACCTGCGCCACAATCCGCGCAACCCGAAATGGCCTGGTCGTGACCGTTTCATCCTCTCCGGAGGGCATGGTTCCATGCTGCTCTATTCCCTCCTGCATCTGACGGGCTACGACCTCCCACTAGAAGAGATCAAGAACTTTCGTCAATGTGGCAGCAAAACGCCCGGTCATCCTGAGTACGGATTGACGCCCGGTGTTGAAGTGACTACTGGTCCGCTTGGTCAGGGATTTGGTCAAGGCGTTGGCATGGCGATTGCCGCGACCCGTCTTGCCGGGGAATTTAACAAGCCTGGGCATGAAATTATCCAATCATATATTTACGGGATTGTCACCGACGGCGATTTGATGGAGGGTGTTTCATCGGAAGCCGCCTCGCTGGCAGGACACTTGCAACTTGGCAGAATTATTTATCTCTATGATGACAATCATATCTCGATTGATGGGTCTACCGACTTAGCTTTCACCGAAGACCGAGGCGCCCGCTTTGAAGCCTATGGTTGGCATGTACAGCAGATCGGAGATGGGAACGATGTGGAAGCAATCGATGCGGCGATCAAAGCCGCGCAAGCTGACCCGCGTCCCTCGCTGATTGCCGTGCGAACGACAATTGGATTTGGTGCGCCGAAAAAACAAGGCACTTCCAAAGCACATGGGGAGCCGCTTGGCGATGAAGAATTGAAGGCCGCGAAAGAAAACCTCGGCTGGCCGGTAGAACCACGTTTCCTGATTCCTGGTGATGTGATGGAGTTTTACCGTGAGGCTGTGGAACGCGGGCGTGAACAAGAAGATGAATGGATGCAGCGCTTCGATGCCTATAAACAGGTTTTCCCTGAACTGGGCGCTGAATTGCAACGGCGCTTGGACGGTGAATTGCCTGAAGGCTGGGATTCCAATTTGCCAACCTTTCCTGTGGATGTAAAAGGGATGGCAACCCGTTCTTCCTCAGGAAAAGTACTGAACGCGTTATCTGCAAAACTTCCGGAACTGATTGGCGGCTCAGCAGATTTGACTCCCTCGAACAATACAAAGTTCGAAGAAGCCGGTGATTTCCAAAAAGACAATCCCGGCGGGCGCTATCTGCGCTTTGGCGTGCGTGAGCATGGAATGGGCGCGGCGTTGAACGGGCTCAATTTATTTGGCGGTCTGATTGCCTACGGCGGGACATTCCTGATCTTTTCAGATTACATGAAGCCTTCCATTCGTATCGCGGCGATATCGAGTGTTGGATCCATTTTTGTTTTTACCCACGATAGCGTTGGATTGGGTGAAGATGGACCCACGCACCAACCAATTGAACACTTGATGGCTTTGCGCGCAGTTCCCAATCTGACTGTGATTCGCCCGGCGGACGCGAATGAGGTTGCAGATGCCTGGCGAGTCGCGATATCCCGCAGGAACAAACCAACAGCCCTGGCCTTAACCCGACAGAACGTTCCAACGTTAGATCGTGCGAACGGTTCAACGCTGCTTGAAAAAGGCGCCTACGTGCTGAGGGATTTCGGTGAGAATCCTCAATTGGTCCTGATGGCGACAGGATCTGAAGTAGGTCTGATTTATGAGGCTGCGCAAAAATTATTTGCAGAAGGGACTGCTGTGCGCGTCGTCTCCTTCCCAAGTTGGGAATTATTCGAGGAACAGGATGAGGCTTACCGCGAATCTGTGTTGCCGAAAAATGTCACGGCACGACTCGCCGTCGAAGCAGGAGCAACGCTCGGCTGGGAGCGATACGCCAAATCTGTGATCGGTCTTGATCATTATGGCGCGTCCGCGCCTTATAAAGTCATCTTCGAAAAGTTTGGATTTACGGTTGACAATGTTGTCGCGAAGGCAAAGGAGTTAATTGCGTAGTAGCGACTTTGCACAGCACCCCTTGTGGGTCAGTCGCTTTTGGCAGACGACCGAAGTCGTCACTACGGAGGATAATCATGAAAGTTGCAGTTGGATTTGATCACGCTGGTTTTCCGCTGAAGAAAATTGTACTTGATGCTATCCGAGATGCAGGGCATGAACCGATTGATATGGGTACGAATAGCACCGAACCGGTAGACTTCCCTGATTACAGCGAAAAGGTGGGTCGCGCCGTTCAAACTGGCAAAGCGGAACGCGCGATTTTAGTTTGTGGCTCAGGCGTGGGTGCGTGTATTGCTGCGAACAAAATGAAAGGCGTGTTTGCATCGATTTGCCACGATACCTATTCCGCCGCGCAGGGGGTACGGCACGATGACATGAATGTGCTATGTCTGGGTGCGCGTGTGATTGGACCTGAATTAGCGGTGAGTCTCATTAAAGCATTTCTATCGGCGCGTTATATTGGGAATGACTCTGGCGGCGAGAGACTTGCCAGGCGAGTCGGAAAGATCAGGAAATTGGAACAAGAAGGATGAGTGGACAGCTGCAGCTTCCGCCTTTCAAGAAGCTGTTTCGAATCGTCAATGTGTTGGTAATCAGCGCAAATGGTCTGGGCGCGTTACTGACATTTGTCTTTCTCAGTTATATTGCACCATTGCCACAGGGTGAAAACGCGGTAGACGTGGTTACGATTCGTGATTTCATCTGTGAATTCAACTTGTAAGTGCAACGGATGAATGAAAGAACACCTCAAAAGGTGTTTTGAAACGAAGAGATTTTCGTGGCCTGAAATTTAGTCTTGATGTCGCTTGCTCAATCTCTTTGTGAGACACCCGTTGGAAGTCA